>NZ_PQCE01000114.1:5314-6683 GCF_002964725.1 Pseudoalteromonas sp. T1lg76 | reverse complement strand
GCTCGACCATAATGATTGGCAAGGTGCGCCAAGTGTAGAAGATCCGTCCTGGGTGCAGGTGGACTTTGCCACGCCACAGGCGATCAGCAGCGTGTTTATCACCAGTGCCAACGACGCGCCAGCGCGCGACCCGGAAAATTTCGATATTCTGGCGTCCAACGATGGTGGCCAGAGCTGGATCACCCTCGCCAGCATTGTGGGCGCCTCGTTTGATGAGCGTTTTGAGCGCCAGGAATTTGCATTTGCTAACGCCCAGGCGTACGCCAGCTACCGTATCAATATCACCAAGAATCAGGGCAATGATGGCTTGTTGCAGCTGGCGGAAATTGAGTTTGTTGGCCCTGTACATGTGAGCGTGGATCACAGTGATGACCCGCAGGCGATGGCCTCGGCACGCAACAGCATTGGCGATGCGGAAAATCAGGATAAGGCTTTTGATAATGACCCAACCACCAAATGGCTGGATCACAATGACTGGCAAGGTGCACCTAGCGAGGCGGATCCGTCCTGGATTCAGCTCGACCTCAGTGCCCCTAAGGCGGTCAATGTGCTGGCTATTACCAGCGCCAATGATGCCCCGGAGCGTGACCCGGAGAACTTCTCTCTGCTGGCGTCAAATGATGGCGGCGAAAGCTGGATAACGCTGGCTAGCTGGGTAGGTGAAGCCTTCGATGAGCGCGCAGAGCGACGCACCTTCGCCGTGGCCAATCAACTGGCCTATAGCAGCTATCGCCTGGAAGTAAGCAAAAACAAAAATAACGATGGCCTGTTGCAACTTGCGGAAGTGGAGTTGATTGGTCCCGAGCTTGAAGGCCTGGATCACTCCCTTAGCAATGGCGCCAGCTACAGTGCCCGCTTTAGTATCAGTGACTCAGAAAGCGCGGCGCAGGCCTTTGACCGAGATGTAAGCACCAAGTGGTTAGATCACAATGACTGGCAGGGCGCACCCACCGAGGAAAACCCGGCGTGGATCCAGGTACATATGGCCGAGGCGCAAGCCGTCAATGAGCTGATGATCACCAGCGCCAACGATGCGCCCGAGCGCGATCCGGCCAGCTTCTCGCTGTTGGCCTCGAACGATGGCGAAACCTGGCTGTCATTAGCGAGCTGGGCGGGGGAGGAATTCTCTGAGCGCTTAGAGCAACGTCATTTCGCCCTGAGCAATGGCCTTGCTTATTCACATTACCGCCTGTCGGTAAGCGCCAATGCCAACAATGATGGCCTGGTGCAAATTGCTGAGGTGGGCTTTATTGGTCCTCAATATCAGTTACAGGATTTAACCGAGCTGCCTGGCACCCTCTTTAGTGCGCGCTCTAGTATTGGCGATGGCGAAAATCAGGATAAGGCCTTTGATAATGACGTAAACACC
>NZ_PQCE01000114.1:0-5041 GCF_002964725.1 Pseudoalteromonas sp. T1lg76 | reverse complement strand
CAACGGCTTCGCCTACAGCAGTTATCGCCTGAGTATCAGTAAAAATGCCAATAATGATGGCTTGGTACAACTGGCGGAAATCGAGTTAATTGGCCTTGACAATTAACCTGCCCACAACGCAAAAGAGCCAGAAGTAATTGCTTCTGGCTCTTTTTTTAGGTTAGTTTTTTAAGTTAGTTTACTTCCACCGCTTGTAACGAGTCGCTTTGATAGCAACCCAGGATACGTACAAACTGAGTATGATCTTTAAGGTCCTCAAGGGCGCGCTGCACCTTGGGCTCGGCAAGATTGGCAATTAAATCAACATAAAACACTTCTTCCCAGGGGTTGCCCGGGACCGGGCGTGACTCCAGTTTCACCATGTTAATACCATGCTCCTTAAAGACCATAAGCGCATCGGCGAGCGAGCCCACATGCTGCTCGGTCGCCATAATCAGGGTGGTCTTGGTCGGTATTTGCGTCGATACCTGCATCGCCTTACGCGCCACCACGATAAAGCGACTGTGGTTCTCACTTTGATTGGCTATGCCGGTTTTTAATACCTCCAGACCTAAATGCTTGCCGGCTTCCGCAGAGCCGATGGCGGCACTGTTATCACAACTTAAGGCCGCCTTCATGGCGCTGGTGGTGGAATCGCAGTTTTCCAGTTGTACTTCATTTAAACCTTGAATAAAGCGACTGCACTGGGCAAAGGGTTGGGGGTGGCCGTAAAGCTTGGTTATGTCCGCCAGCTCGGTGCCGGGTTTAACCAAGAGGCAATGTTCTACAGAGTGAGTGACCTCGCCTACGATCGAGACCTGGGCGTGCTGGAGCAGGTCGAATACCTCGTTGATGCTGCCCGAGCTGGTGTTCTCAATAGGGAGGACGCCGAAGTCGGCTTGGCCTTTTTCCACCGCGCCGGTGATTTCATCAAACTGGGCGCAGCCCATCTCGACCAGCTTACCAGGGCGGCGACTGAAATATTTGTGCACCGCCAGCTGGGAGTAGGAGCCCTGGCCGCCAAGGTACGCCACCCGATTGGTCTCGCCCAATACCTCTGGGTTGAGGTTTTGCTGCAACATGGCTTGCTGGTGCAGTACCGAGTCTTCAAGTACCCGCTGAAAGACGCTGTTAATGTAGTAGGCATCCAGGCCGAGGGATTTACCGTAGCTGATCAGCTTTTCCAGTAGTTCCTGCTCGCGCGCTTCATCGCGAATGGGCTTGTTATTGGCGATTTTATATTCCACTACCGAATGGCTGATGCGGCGGCGCTTTGCCAATAAAATCAACAGCTCAGAGTCGATTTCATTGATGTCTCGGCGCAGTGCCAGGAGCGTATCATTGGTCATTATTAGGTTTCCTCATTCCCAAAACGAAAAAGGCCTCCCGTGTGGGAGGCCTTAGCATGTGTGTGAATCTCACGTACTCGCTCGCGCCTCCCTAACAAGGGTGGTAGATAAAAAAGCGAAAAAATACGAAAGAGATAATGTTCATAGCTTCAATCTACTGGCTCGGACGGCTAAAAGTCAATAGGCCAATGGCGGTAATAGGGTAAATATTTATCGGCGCTCGTTGCTTACCCAAAATCCCCCCAGACTCAAGACTAAGGCATTAATTTTTTGGGCGTTTGTTCCCATAACGACTATATTGATCTTGTTGTTAATTCTTTTGTCTTAGTTGTTGGAGGGTTAGCAGAAGATTCGCGTAAAAAGGGCTATACATAAACGCTGTGGCTGTTATATTTGCTAGCTGGCTAAAATAATAAAAAACCAGATACTTAAAAAGGATCGGCTGTGGTTTATAGGCGTCCGCCATCTCGATTTGGCATACATTCGTTAAGCATAAAGCTCTCGGTATTGATTTCGGCTATATGCCTGATCGCCGGCATTTTTGCTGCGGTGTTTATGCTGAAGTCTGAGCAAAAGCAGTTAATGTTTCAGGAAAATGAGCAATTAAACCAGTACAGTGCGCGGTTTATCGGTCAGTTTGGGCAATTAATTGATAGTAAAACCAATATTGCCGAACAAGCCAATGCGGTCGTGGCTCGCGAACTGTTTTCCGGCGAGCTCGGCTACAGCGCGCCAATGCCGCAGTTTATTACCACCGATGAGTCAACTCTGCGCAGCATCACTCCTGATGGTATTAGCGCGGCGGTAATGCCAAAAGCCAATTATTCTTCCTATTATCAACAGTTGTTCACCCGCTCCGAGGAGCTTTGGCGCATTATATCGCCCACGCTGACACAAGAGTTTTTTAATTTTTACCTGTTAACCGCCGACGACTTTGTCCGCATAGCCCCTTCAACCTGGGCCATGGATGCACCGGAAAATTATCGCGCGAATAATGCGGTTAACTTCAACCGTGTCGGCCCAGAGCAAAACCCTGACAGACTCGCGGTGTGGACCCCGGTTTACTACGATAGGGTCGGCCGTAAATGGGTGGTTAGCATAGTGACTCCTATTTATCAGAACGATAAGCACACCGCGCTGACCGGCGCCGATATCGAACTAAGCAACTTACTAAGCTTTTTGCCCATTGACGATAAGCATCAGCAGATGTTTGTGGTGGATGGCAAGGGTCAATTGTTGGCGCATCCAAACCTGGATGATGCCACCTATCAGCGTTATGGCCGTGAAGGCCGAACACTGCGTATGTCGGACTTTATTAATCCCCAACTGGTTAAATTAGTTGGTGATGCCTTACGTCTCGAACTGCCGACCATGACCGAAGAATTTGAGTATGACGGCGAACAATACCTGACCACCATCAGCAAGGTTGATGGCCTGGATTGGTATGTGGGTATTTATCGTAAGCAATCCAGTGCGCTCGAAGCGCTGGAGGCGTTGCAGCTTAAGTTTTTAGGGCTGTTTATTCTCTATGCTATCCTGGTCGCCTTGTTACTGCATCAGGCCCTGTATCAACTGGTATTGCGCCGTATTTATCTGCTTGTGGATGCGGTCTCCAGCTTCGGTAAGGGCAAGATGGACACCGAATTTCCACCCGAGGGTAAGGACGAGATAGGCGTGCTTAACGGCTCCTTTAAAGACATGAGTGTGGAGCTGATCAATACCATCACGGGCCTGAATCAACGTATTAAAGAAAAAGACATTGCCGAGCAGGCCGCCAATCGTTTGTCCAAGGCGGTGGCGCACTCGGGAACGGGTGTGTTGATCACCAACTATCAGCTGCAAATCGAATACGTAAACCCGAAAATGCTGGAAATGACCGGGTTTGATGAAGAACATTTTACTAATGCTAAGTTGTTGAGCGTCATTGCCAAAGAAATGGCGATATTTAACGATGATATCGAATACGATTTACGCACCCGCAACTACTGGCGTGGTGATACCATGTTGGAGCAAATCGACGGCCATGCGTTGTGGGTATCCTTAAGTGTTTCACCTATCCGTGATGAGGAAGGGGGCGTCAACAGCTATGTGGTGTCGGCGCAGGATATTTCCTTCGTTAAAGAAAGCCAACGCAAAATGGAGCAACTGGCTTATTTCGATACCCTGACCGGTTTGGCTAACCGTACCTTCTTCCGCATGCAGTTGCGCAAGTCCATGGCACTGGCCGAGCGTGGTCATTATGCCTTCGCCCTGTTTTATTTCGACCTCGATGAGTTTAAGCGTATTAACGATACCTTGGGCCATGATAGTGGCGACCAACTGCTGGTTGAGGTGGCCAATCGCTTGAAGAACCGTTTGCGTACCGAGGATACCATTGCGCGTCTTGGCGGCGATGAATTTGCCGTGCTGCTCAGTGGCATTGAAAGTCAAGAGCGTGCTAAAGACGTGGCCCACACCATACAACGCACCTTGAACCAGCCTATCACCCTCGGAAATAATGAGGTGATTGTCAGCGCCAGTATCGGTATCACCATGGCGCCGGACGACAGCAGCGAGGAAGACCAACTCCTTAAACATGCCGACTTGGCTATGTACGAGGCCAAGGCCAAGGGCAAGAACACCTATCATTTCTATTCCAGTGAGCTTAACGCCGCCGCCAATGAACGCCTGTATATTGAAAACGAGCTGCGTCAGGGGATTCGCGACAGTCAGTTCCACCTTAATTATCAGCCTCAGGTTGATAGCCGTACCGGCAAGGTACTGGGTTTTGAGGCCCTGATACGTTGGACACACCCTACTCAGGGGGCGATTTCGCCGGTGAAATTTATTCCTATTGCCGAGGCGACCGGCCTCATTGTTGAACTCGGTGAATGGGTCTTACGTGAAGCCTGCCGTTTCTCGGCGCGTCGTGCCCAAGCCGGGCTGGAAGCAAATATTTCTGTGAACTTGTCGGTGCGCCAGTTCCAAGATGCCAACCTGATCCCCTGTTTGGCCAATATTCTTGAGCAAACCAAGGTGGCGCCAAAGAATCTGCATTTGGAGTTGACCGAAAGTATGCTGATGGGAGATGTGGATACCGCTATTTCTCAACTGCACGATATCAAACGCCTTGGAGTGTCGATTTCCATCGACGACTTTGGCACCGGTTATTCGTCGCTCAACTACCTTAAGCGTTTCCCCGTCGATGTGCTTAAGGTCGACCGTTCCTTTGTGCAGGATATTCCACACGATCCGAACGATATGGCGATCACCGCGGCGATCATTGCCATGGCGCAAAAGCTGAACCTTAATGTGGTGGCCGAAGGGGTGGAAACCCGGGAGCAGATGGAGTTCTTAAAAGCTAACAACTGCTTTGTGGTGCAGGGTTATTACTTTAGTCCACCTCTGACGGAGCAAGGCGTTGCCGAGTTGCCGAATGTTATTTTCGGTTACGAAGCGGCATCTGAGTAATGGGTTAGGGCCCATGGCGGGCCCTGATAATGTATGTGTGCGTGCGTTACTAAAGAAGTGGACTGACATCCACCGGTAGGTCAATCAGAATCAATAAGGCACCCCGGCCACCATACTCCAATGGCGCCTGATGCATGGCGATAATATCCGGATGCTGCACCAGATACTGAGGCACCTTGTGCTTTAAAATGCGCTCGCCAATGCCATGTACCACACAGGCGCAGGACACATGCTGCTTTTTGCAGGCACTGATCAGCGCCGCC
>NZ_PQCE01000028.1:0-7554 GCF_002964725.1 Pseudoalteromonas sp. T1lg76 | reverse complement strand
TGCCACCGTCGACAGCATCACCATCAGCGATGGCGTGACCACGATCACGGTACCGAGCTCGGCGATCACTTTGGATAGCAACGGCAACCTGTCAATCACTGGGCAAGATCTGTCAAGCCTCACCGACGGTGAATTGACCGTAACCATGACGGTGACCGATGCTGCGGGCAATACCGGCACGGTAATCGATACCACTACACTTGACACCGCTGTTGATGGCAATGGCAATGGTCAAACCGTCACCTTTGACAGTATTTCCAATGATTCTGGTACTGACGGAGACTTCATCACGAGCGATACCTCGTTGATCTTCAACGGCACCATAGATCTTGACGATGCCACTACCTTGACTGTGTCTGTTGGTGGCACCGAGTACACCTTTGGAACTGCACCAGAGCTCACCATTGATAGCAATGGCAACTGGAGCCTCGACTTATCGGGGACCCCATTACCTGCAGGCACCTACCCAGTCATTGCTACGGTTACCGATGCGGCTGGTAATTCACTTAGCACCGCCAGCCAAGACGTTGTCATTCAAGCGCTTGACGCCATAAATGATGTGAGTGCTATCGACCTTGAGCCCGTTGTTACCGTTAACCCGCCACAAACAACTGACGATGTAGAAGTGCTTGGTTTGGCGGACGCAACTGGCGGCGCTAATGCCAGCGCGACTTTCACTGTTGCACCAGACAATATCGGTGACGTGGAAATTGAAGTTAGCCAAACCTCACTTGCAGCGGTTGCTGATGCCTTTATGGTTGAGGTGTACGATGAAAATGGTGTGCTGGTCTATCAAGGGGTCAGCGCAAACTCACAACTTGCCAATGTTGGTGGTTTGGATATTTTCAACATCACCGGGGATGAGACTATCTCTATCTCGATTCCAGACTTAGCAGCGGGTAACTACAGTGTGGTTGTGCGCAACGATGCAAGTCTGCTGGAGAATCAGGTAGGCAGTGTGCTGGACGCTGACGGTGATGGAGAGGTCAGCCTTAGCGAACTCGGCTTCGCAGGCGTGGAGCTTGGTCCAGATAACCGAGACTATGTGCTGCAGTACGTCGAAGATACGATAAATGCCATGCAGAATGGCGGCTCATTGCTGACCGGTGACGGGACTTTGATTCGCGAAACTCTGGAAGAGATGCTTGCTATTACCCCAACCATAGATGCAGGTGAAATAGCAGACCGACTGACTGATGCGCTCGACGCCAAAGGCGTCAACCGAGACCTCAAAAAGTTTTATCAAGTTATCGCCGATGCTCTGTTTAATGACACCGTAACCCTGTTGGAAAGTACGGACATTACCACCACAGTAACTGAGTACAGCTACTTTGGAGAGGCGCAAGGTAACCTGATAGAGGGAGATACAGGTGGTGCTGGTGCAGATACCATTATCGATGGCGCACAAGTCACTATGGTCACAAACAGTGCTGGTGAAAGCGTCGTTGTGCCAGATACAGGCACAGTAACGATTCAAGGTGCATATGGTGTCTTGGAAATTGCAGCTGACGGCACTTATACCTATACCGCAAATGGTGATCGCAGTTCGTTCGGTCAAGACGAAGTGTTCAACTACACCCTTTCAGACGGTGAAACTTCTGACTCGGCATCACTGACCATCAGCATTACGGGTAGTGACTCCCCGGCTGGGCAAGCACAAACAGACATAGCTACAGACGAAGGTGCACCAGCAACCGAGTTAAGCGCTGATCTGCTGTTCAGTATGGTCGATGACGGTGAACTGATGATGCAATATGACGTTCTTGCCTCGAGTGAACCAAGGTTCAACGACAAGAGTGAAGAGTTGATGCGTCAAGCTGTTCTTGAACACACCGTTGAAGAAGACATCGAATTATTGCTCAACGATGTAGACGCTGAACCAGAGACGCAAGCACTGTCGGTTTCGGGTGATTACGGTACCTTCAGTATCGACGGCGTCATGTTTAATGACGTGAGTCTCCTTCAGCAGTCGCCGTGGGCGGATGAGGATACTAATGTCGTCATTTAATCGACATTTCCGGTATGCGGTTATGCTTGGCTTGAGCTGTTGCTCAAGTCAAGCTTTTGCCACATCTTTTGATCCGGCAGAAAGTCCGTCAATCTCACAAATGGTGCATCATGGCTTAACCTTGAATCCTCGTGTTCGCTCCGCGGTGGCTGAGATCCAGCAAGCTGAAAAAACCATAGACGTTAACGAGGGCCGCTTTTGGCCTTCACTTGACCTTACCGCAGGGCCTGCGGATGGCATCAGCGGCGCCTTTGCTTACAATATCACCCTGAGCTACACCTTATACGATTGGGGGGCATTGGACAGCGAACTGGAAGGCATGAACGCCGAGGCGCGTAAAGCGTTACATAAATTACGCCAAGTACGTGCAGAAGTCGGCATCGAAATCATCGAAGCTTACCTCGATATTATGCTTGCTCAGCAACGACAAGCGATTATTCAAGAACACCAGCGACGTATTGCTCGTGTTGAGCGCATGGCTGAAATTCGCGCTGCAGGAGGTTATAGCGACCGCGCCGAATTAAATCGAGTGCTGCAAGCGCGCTATTATAATGAACAACAAAGGCAAATGACCGACGGTGACCAGCAGCAAGCGCGCTTGCGTTTACGCATGTTGATGCAACGCCCGGTTACGGCCCTGCCACCATTGCCTGCCAATTACGTGCAGCTACAAAACCTGTTGCCGAGTACCCAACAACAAACACAATTGATCCCGCGCTCACCGCAATATATGCAGGCACAAGAAGAAGTTCATATTGCCCACAGTCAAGCTGAGCGCGTCAAAGCTGCGCAACTGCCTCGTGTGGTCTTAGAAGCCTCATCGCAACGCCGCGATATCGGTGGTGAATTAACTCGCGACTCTGCGGTCGCGGTGCGTTTTAAAGCGAGCTTCAATCAAGGTTTAGCCAGCTTCGATATGGATGACATTGAGCGTCTGCGCGCTGAAGCCGCACAGTGGGATCTGCAATTTACACAACTCGATATTGAACGTAATTTGAATATGCAACGTGAATCACTGCGCAACTTAAGTCAACAACGACAATCACTTGAACAACAAGTAAATGCGGCAACCGCACTGTTGAGCGCCTACCAAGATCAATTCCGCGCAGGCCTCACCACGGTAGAGGAAATTTTAACGACAGAGCGCGAACGCTTTGAATTGCTCAGCCAACATCTGAACGTATCCATTGAGCTATTGCGTATTCCCTACCGGATGAGCTCAGAACTTGGGATCCTAGAATCTGTCCTTGCCGCGCAGAGCAATGAGGCGCATAACCTATGACGCACTTCAATCCAGTGACGCCACCCACAGTTGATCCCTTGCAACTTGCATTAACAACCTATTGTCAGTTGCTGGGTAAACCGACACGCGAAGAGGTCATTGGCGAAGGCCTGCCTTTGAAAAACGGCCGTTTAACTATCGAGTTAATTCCACGCGCCTTGGATAATCAGGGCATTAATGCCGTTCTGGTGGAGAAATCACTCCAGCAATTGCAAGACTACCATTTACCTGCCTTATTGCTTACCCGGCACAACTCTGGATTGGTATTAATCAGTAAAGATGAAGAGCACTGCACTGTTGTCGTGCCGGAAACCGCTGGGCAAAAAACCTATTCCTATGCCGAACTTGAAGCTTTGATCTCCTCGCACCTGGTTCTTGCCGACATCGCCTACCAAGCGGATGACCGAGCGAAGGACTATGCACAGCCCTACAAAAAGCATTGGCTCAAAGAGCAGTTGATGAAGTGTTGGTCGACCTATATTGACGTCGGTGTCGCTTCGATGTTTGCCAATATACTGGCCGTTGGTACCTCGTTATTTGCCTTACAGGTGTACGACCGGGTCGTTCCTAATGATGCCTTTGATACCTTGTTTATTCTTACCACAGGGGTTGTCATTGCCATTGTTTTTGACTTTATCTTGCGGGTTCTGCGCGCCTATTTACTCGATGTGACAGGCAAAAAGTTAGATCTGGAGCTGTCATCGCGACTCTTTTCACAAGTG
Source organism: Pseudoalteromonas sp. T1lg76 (assembly GCF_002964725.1). Classification (NCBI taxonomy): domain Bacteria; kingdom Pseudomonadati; phylum Pseudomonadota; class Gammaproteobacteria; order Alteromonadales; family Pseudoalteromonadaceae; genus Pseudoalteromonas; species Pseudoalteromonas sp. T1lg76. The sequence goes on along the minus strand of NZ_PQCE01000028.1, from coordinate 3,542 downwards.
TTGTTTATGCGGCTTAAAGCGAAACCGCAATCCACCGGCGCGTTTTCCAGTCAGTTGAAAGAGTTTGACAGTGTGCGCGAGTTTTTCACCTCGTCTACTGCGGCCACCATCAGTGACTTTCCATTTATCCTCTTATTCTTACTGCTGATCTGGTATCTAGGCGGCCCCGTGGTGTGGGTGCCGATCATCGCTATTTTATTGATGTTGTTACCCAGCTTACTGATGCAGGGAAAACTGGCTGCATTGTCTCGTGAAGGGTTACGCGAAGGCGCTGTAAAACAAGGGCTGATGATCGAGGTGATCGAAAACCTCGAAACGGTTAAAGCTAGCCACGCTGAGTCTCGCAATTTGTTTTTATGGGAAACCCTTACCAAGAAGCAAGCAGCCGACAGTGTCACCTTTAAAAGCCTCTCGAACAGATTGAGTCAAGGCGCTGCAATGGTGCAGCAACTCGGATTTATTTTCGTGGTGGTGGTTGGGGTTTACCAAATCAGTGCCAGCGAAATGACGATTGGTGCGCTCATCGCCTGTACCATGTTAACTTCACGCACCATAGCACCGGTAAATCAAATCACTGGGGTGCTGGTGCGATGGCAGCATGTTAAGGTTGCCTTTGAAGGACTTGACCAGATTATGCAGGCGCCTACAGAACGCCCGCCAGGCCGCCAGTTTGCTCATAAACCTAGGCTCGATGGCGATTACAGCCTCGAAAATGTCAAACTTAGTTATGGCAATGAAGGGCCGCCAGCGTTGAGCATTAATAAACTGCAGATTAAAGCAGGAAGTCACACCGTGTTACTTGGCAGCAACGGCGCTGGTAAATCGAGTTTGTTGCGGATCTTAGCTGGCTTAGAAGACGTCGATAGCGGCCAAGTACTGCTTGATGATATTGCCATGACACAACTCGATCCTGCGGACCGTCAGCGTGATATTGGCTATTTGCCACAAGATTCTTGTTTGTTTTACGGGACGTTACGCGAAAACCTTCAGTTGGCAGGCAATAATCACACGGATGAGGCCATTTTCAACGTCCTTGATAGCATTGGTTTTGGTGTTGCTGTGCGTGCGCATCCGCTGGGCTTAGATATGCCTATTCTTGGCAGCAGAAGCCTCTCCGGTGGTCAACGTCAAGCCGTTGCATTGGCACGGTTAATCTTACAAAACCCGCGAATTGTGTTACTGGACGAGCCAACCTCGGCGTTTGACCAAGTCAACGAAGAGAAAGTCATACAATTTATGCAAACCTGGTTACAAGGTAAAACCTTGGTCATGTCGACCCATAAACGCCGGATGTTGGCACTAGGTACCCGAGGAGTCGTTCTTAAACAAGGACATGTGGCGACGGAAGGTGATTTCGATAGTATTTTAGCTCCTCAAGGGCAGGTGAAACATGAAGCCTAGTAACCCCTGGTCGGATGAAAGCCGTCTATTTTCTGCGCGTCCTGCGCTGTGGTTGTGCATCTTAATCGTGGCCATTTTTATTGGCTGGGCGGCATTTGCTGAGATTGACGAAGTCACCCGCGGTGAAGGTAAAGTTATTCCCTCCAGCCGTTTGCAAACAATCCAAAGCCTTGAAGGGGGGATTGTCGAAGAATTATTGGTCTCAGAGGGGCAACTAGTAGAGCAGGGCGATCCCTTACTTAGGCTCGATAGAACCCGCTTTTTAGCCGCGTTTCGCGAAGGTGAAAGCCAAGCTTCGTCCTTGTTAGCTTCAATCACCCGTTTGGAGGCCGAGGTACGCGATAGCGCTACTTTAACCTTTCCAAACGAACTGAAAATCGATGAGGAAGATCGCATCTTTGAGCAAGCGTTATTTGCCTCTCGACGGACCAATAAACAAGAAAAAGTCGTTGGTTTACAACGCCGTATGCACATTGTTGAAGAGCAACTCGGCATCTTACGCCCTATGGTGGCGTCCGAGTCGGTCAGTCAAATGGAGCTGCTCCGGTTAGAAAAGGAGCTTGAAGATTTAAAAGGACAGATCATCGAAGTCAGCAATAATTACATGCAGGATGCCTATACCGAATTGACTCAAAAGAAAGCAGAGCTCAATGCCCTGAACGAGTCTTTAGTGCAGCGGCAAGACCAGTTGACTCGCACCCAAATCACATCGCCCGTCAAAGGCATGGTGAATGACATTTTGGTTACCACACGCGGTGGTGTGGTGCAGCCGGGGGAGCCGATCATGTATGTCTTACCGATTGATGAGCAATTACTGATTGAAGCGAAAATAGCCCCGGAAGACATCGCATTTTTAGCACCTGGAATGTCAGCGAAAGTGAAAATCACGGCCTATGACTTTTCGATTTACGGGGATCTCGAAGGCGAAGTAATTCAAATTAGTCCGGATACGATTGAAGAGGAAACGGCACAAGGCAAAGCGTACTTTTATCAGATCCTGATTACTACCGAAGGGAATCAGTTAGTTAAAGGTGATAAGAGCTACCCCATCCGCCCCGGCATGATTGCCCAGGTAGATGTGTTAGGAGGTAAACGCACAGTCCTCAGTTACCTCTTAAATCCGCTTCTGAAAGCTAAACTCAACTAAGTAACACAAACAAGAAGTACCCCCCCCCCTTGGTGGTACTTCTTGATATCGAATTAGCCAGACACCCACTCTAAGATTTCACACTTCCAGAGCCATTGACTACACTTTGAGGGTTCTACTCAAGGAGGAGTGAATCATGGCAACGCCTCGGAAAAACCAAATCAGTCTGGCTGACACCCCTTATTATCACTGTATTTCTCGCTGTGTACGGCGCGCCTTTTTATGTGGTGAAGATGCACTGACCGGCCGCTCTTATGAACATCGCCGCGACTGGGTTGAAAGCAAGTTATTAAAGTTAGCTCGTATTTTCTGCATAGATGTGTGTGCCTACGCGGTAATGAGCAACCATACCCATGTGGTGCTGCATGTGGATAGGCGCAAAGCCCAGCGCTTAACGGATAAAGCCATTGTGCTGCGTTGGCATAAACTATTTAAAGGCACCTTGCTCAGTCAACGTTTTGTGCAAGGGGAGTCGTTAGATGTGGCCGAATTGGCCGCCCTACAAGGTCGAATCTTGATATATCGGGAGCGCCTTAGCGATATCAGCTGGTTTATGCGGGTACTCAATGAAAGGATTGCCCGTCAAGCTAATCGCGAAGATGACTGCACCGGCAGATTCTGGGAGGGCCGATTTAAATCTCAAGCGCTTCTTGATGAAGCAGCCCTTATTGCCTGCTTAGCCTATGTGGATTTAAACCCGATTCGCGCCAAGGCCGCCGGCTTACCCGAGCAATCCGATTATACGAGCGTGAAAGCCCGAATCGAATCAGCAAAGAAGGGTAAGCAACCCTCTACCTTAATGCGTTTTGTTGGACACCCTCGTAAGCCTATGCCGAAAGGCCTGCCTTTTGAGCTACGCAGTTACTTAGAGCTGGTTGAATGGACGGGGCGCTGTATGCGCGAGGATAAACCAGGTTATATTGCATCTGACGCAACCCCCATACTTGAACGACTCGATATTAGCCCAGTAAATTGGCTGTCCCTGACCACCTCG
>NZ_PQCE01000027.1:0-17254 GCF_002964725.1 Pseudoalteromonas sp. T1lg76 | reverse complement strand
AGATTTTAGCCAAAAAAAGCGTAAAAACCTAGCGCTAAACACGCTACAATGGCGACATTATTAGCTGAACTAGCAACAGAATATGAACGAAAACCTTATTAGCGACGCTGAACTGCAAGAAGCTCAGCAGGAATTGCATAGCATTAGTGATTGGCTACGCTGGACAACCAGTCAATTTAGCGCCCATGGTATTTACTTTGGCCATGGTACAGACAACGCCTGGGATGAAGCGGTGGCACTTATTTTACCTTCACTGCACTTGCCTATGGATGCGCCGCAAAACCTGCTTGGCAGTCGCCTGACCAGCACCGAAAAAGCACATTTGAGTGCGCTTATCGCCAGACGCATTAATGAGCGTACGCCTGTGGCCTATTTGACTAATCAAGGCTACTTCGCCGGCATGCCGTTTTATGTCGACGAGCGAGTGCTGGTGCCGCGTTCGCCTTTTGCCGAGCTGATCAGTGAGCAATTCTCTCCTTGGATTCAACACCCTGAGCAGATCACCCGCGTACTGGATATGTGTACCGGCTCAGGTTGTATCGCCATTGCCCTTGCGCAGGCCTTTGACAACGCCTTGGTGGATGCGGTGGATATCTCCCCGGATGCCTTAGCTGTGGCCGATATCAATATTCAGGATTACCAGTTAGAGGATAGAGTCATGCCGATTCTGTCCGATGTCTTTAGTGGCGTCGGCGATGAAAAATACGATCTTATCGTTGCTAACCCGCCTTATGTGGACGCCGAAGACATGGCTGACTTGCCAGAAGAATTTCATCACGAGCCCGAGCTGGGTCTGGCCTCTGGTGAAGACGGCTTGGATGTAACCCGTGAGTTACTGGCCAAGGCTTCTGCCCATTTGACCGAGCAGGGCTTGTTATTTGTTGAAGTAGGCAACTCTATGGTACATATGGATATGCTTTACCCCGACGCGCCCTTTACCTGGTTAGAATTTGAACACGGTGGCCTTGGGGTATTTATGATTTCGAAAGCGGATCTTGACGCCTACTTTGGGCAATAAGACTCGCTGACTTTTCGCGCCATTTGGAATGAGGATGAAATATGGCAGGTAATAGTATCGGGCAGCTGTTTCGGGTGTCCACATTTGGTGAGAGCCACGGCCCCGCCTTGGGTGGGGTGGTCGATGGTTGTCCCGCCGGTTTAGAGCTTGGTGAAGCGGATTTACAGGGCGATTTAGACCGCCGTAAACCGGGACAAAGTCGCTACACCACGGCGCGTCGTGAAGAGGATAAAGTGAAGATCCTCTCCGGCGTGTTTGAAGGACAAACCACGGGTACCAGCATAGGTTTGTTGATTGAAAACACAGATCAGCGCTCCAAAGACTACAGCAAGATCAAAGACGTGTTTCGTCCTGGTCATGGTGATTACACCTATTGGCACAAATACGGTATTCGTGACTATCGTGGTGGTGGCCGCTCATCGGCACGGGAAACCGCGATTCGTGTGGCCGCCGGTGCTATTGCCAAAAAATACCTTAAGCAATTCCATGGCATAGAAGTCAAAGCCTGTTTGTCACAGCTTGGCCCCATTAAGGCCGAGCAGTATGACTGGGCACAGGTCGAGCAAAATGCGTTTTTCTTCCCAGATAGCAGCAAGCTTGATGCTCTGGACGAATATATGCGCGATTTGAAAAAACAAGGCGACTCTATCGGCGCCAAGGTCAAGGTGGTTGCCAGTGGCGTTCCCGTTGGTTTGGGTGAGCCTGTGTTTGACCGCCTCGATGCGGAGCTGGCTCATTCGCTGATGAGCATCAATGCAGTTAAAGGCGTGGAAATCGGCGACGGCTTTGCGGTAGTCGAACAAAAGGGCTCGGAGCATCGCGATGAGCTGACTCCCGAAGGTTTTACCTCTAACCATGCCGGCGGCGTGCTCGCGGGCATTTCCACCGGTCAGGATATTGTTGCCAGTATTGCCCTTAAGCCAACCTCCAGCATTACCGTGGTGGGGCAGAGTATCAACACCAGCAATGAAGCGGTGGAGATGATCACCAAGGGTCGCCACGACCCCTGTGTCGGCATTCGTGCCATTCCTATCGCCGAAGCCATGATGGCTATCACCCTGATGGATCACTTATTGCGTCAACGGGGGCAAAACCCTGATGTGCAACTTGAGCATGGGCCCATCCCGGGGCAAAGAGCCTAACAAAAAGCGCAGCCCCTGGGCTGCGTTTTTACTTTAGCGGCCAAAGCCCGTACAATCGCGCTGTGTTTTAGATTTCCCCTTAGTTATGCATCAGGTTGACGAACTCATCACGCTCTTTGAGCGCACATTTTTTGCGAGCCATAACACCCGTTTGGTACGAGGCGATATTGAGCCTATTTATCTGCCCGCCGATGACGAGTGCGACTTTCATCGCATCGTTTTCGCCCACGGTTTCTATGCCAGTGCCCTGCATGAAATAGCCCATTGGCTGGTGGCCGGAGAGCGCCGACGTCAATTGGAAGATTATGGCTACTGGTATTGCCCCGACGGCCGGGATAAGGCGCAGCAACATGAGTTTGAAAGTGTCGAAGTGCACCCACAGGCCATTGAATGGGCGCTGTGTTTGGCCGCCGGTTTTACCTTTAACGTCTCCGCCGATAATCTTGGCGGTGAGCAGACCTGTCGCTTCTCCTTTCAAAAGCGGGTCTATGATAAACTCCAGACCCTGATAAAGCAGGGCTTTAATGAGCGCACTGAGCAATTGCTTAAGGCGCTGGCACAGCATTATGGTCAAGCTTATCCGCTGCGCCGAGAGCAGCTACAATGGCAACCTCCAAAGGAACTAGATTATGCAGTTTAAGCTGGGTTTTATTATCAATCCTGTAGCCGGCCTGGGAGGCGCGGTGGCTCTAAAGGGCAGTGATGGTGCCGATACCGCCGCTAAAGCCATGGCCCTTGGCGCCGAGCCCAAAGCGCATCTGCGTGCTCGCGCGGCGCTTGAACAACTGGTGCCTTATCAAGAGAATTTAACCATCTATACCGTCAATGGCGGCATGGGGGAGCAGGTGGCCCGCGATCTCGGCTTTAATGTTGAGGTGGTGTATCACAGTGCTAGCCCAACTACGGCACAGGACACAGAGCATGCGGCGCAGTTGCTTTGTGAGCAGGGCGTTGACCTTATTTTGTTTGCTGGCGGTGATGGTACCGCACGCAATCTTTGTCATGCTATTGGCGAGCGAGTACCTGCCTTGGGCATTCCCGCCGGTTGTAAAATTCACTCAGGCGTCTATGCCATCACCCCCAAAGCGGCAGGCCGTGTGGTGGAAATGCTGGTCAAGGGCGAACTGGTCACCCTTAGTGAAAGCGATGTGATGGATATAGACGAAGATGCTTTTAGGGCCGGAGCGGTGCGCGCCAAGCGCTATGGCGAGCTGCGGGTGCCAAGCGAGTTGCGTTATGTGCAGGCGGTGAAAAACGGCGCAGGTAAAGAAGTAGACGAGCTGGTGCTTGCTGATATCGCCGCCTATGTGGTCAGCGAAATGGACGAAGACTGGCAATATATTATTGGCTCTGGCTCAACCGTGGCCGCGGTAATGGAAGAAATGGGCCTGGACAACACCCTGCTTGGCGTTGACCTGGTAAAAGACCAGGAATTAATAGGCCGGGATATGACGGCGCAACAGTTGCTCGAGGCCTGTAAAGACCAGCCGACTAAGCTGGTGATCACCCTGATAGGTGGTCAGGGTCACCTATTTGGTCGCGGCAACCAGCAATTGAGCCCGGCGCTTATTCGCGCCATAGGCAAAGAGAATATTATCGTGGTGGCGACAAAGAGCAAGCTACAGGCCCTTGAAGGTCGGCCACTGATTTGTGATACCGGCGACAGTGCCCTGGACGACGAATTATCCGGTTATATCCAAGTAACCACAGGTTTTAATGACCACGTGCTCTATGCCGTGGGCCACAATGAGGAGCAGTAATGCCTTATTCAAACTATGTAGACGCGGCACAGCGTTTTTTTGACGACCTGGTTGAGCATGCCGATGACGACCAGCTTTTTGCCGGCGGCTATTTGCGCGGTCACTTTGATTTGGCCGTGGGCTATGCCCAAGTAGAAAACCTGGCTCTAAGCCCACAGGAGCTAAACGAGCAAATCGAGCAGAGCCTGGTTAAGGCCTATCATAATGGCGAATTAACCGACACAGATCGCGACCATGTAGTGGTGATCTGGGAGCAGGTGAAAGCCCTGGCCAGCTAAGAGCCAAGGATTTCTAGTTTACAGGCATTAGTTCGTTCTAATGCTTTAGCATGTAGCCTTTATGTTAATTTTCAAGTAGGCTGCTTGTTGTTATTCACTCGGGCCCAGTGCCCGAGTGACTGTTTTTAGGTTATACCAATTCTGTTAAGTGAATTGGTATTAGGAGTCACAATATGAATAATAATAACGGTGACCAGCAAGGAGCTGCACCAGGCGGCGCAATCGCGCGCTTCCTTAACACCATAGAGCGAGTGGGGAATAAACTGCCGGATCCGGCGATGATCTTCCTCTTTGCTATGTTACTTATCTGGGTTTTATCCTGGGCCTTCTCGGGCGTGACCTTTGATGTTATCGACCCACGCACTAAAGCCCCCATAGTGGTGAATAATCTGCTTACTGGCCAGGCCTTGGCGGGCTTTTTGGCTTCCATGGTTACAACCTTTACCAGTTTTGCACCCTTAGGCGTGGTACTGGTGGCCATGCTGGGTGTGGGTGTGGCCGAGCATTCCGGTTATATCAATACCGGCATTAAGTTGATGCTTAAACGCACACCTAAGGCGCTGCTGACGCCCATGGTGATCTTGGTGGGTATTGTTTCGCACACAGCCACAGATGCCGGGTATGTGCTGGTAATTCCGCTTGCCGGGGTGATCTTCTATGCCATGGGGCGTCATCCCTTGGCGGGTATTGCCGCGGCTTTCGCCGGGGTAAGTGGCGGCTTTAGCGCCAACTTTATTCCATCGGGCATAGATCCCTTACTGCAAAGCTTTACCCAAAGTGCGGCGCAGATCATCGACCCGAGTATGGAAGTGAACCCGCTTAACAATTATTACTTCACCTCACTGTCGAGCATTTTTATCGTGCTGGTGGGCTGGTATATCACCGACAAAATTATTGAGCCGCGTCTGAAAAGCTCAGAAGTGGACGGTAATACCGATGAACTGCCCGCCTTTGATCAGGCCACGGGTAAAGAAAAGAAAGCCTTTTTAATCGCCACCGGCGTTATGCTGGCCGGCTTGGCCTTGTTAGCCTATGTCGCGAGCTTAGATACGTCACCGCTGCGTGCCAAAAATGGCAATCTGGCGGATTTTAGTGCGCCGATTATGCAATCCATAGTGCCGCTGATTTTCTTGCTGTTCTGGATACCCGGAGCGGTCTACGGCTTTGTTGCCGGTACCTTTAAGAGCTCCAAAGACATGATTATGGCCATGACCAAGTCCATGGAAGGCATGGCCTACTATATAGTTATGGCGTTTTTCTGTGCCTTGTTTATTGCCGCCTTTGCGCAGTCGAATCTCGGCGCCTTGTTAGCCATTGAAGGGGCTGCGGTACTTAAGTCTATGTCGCTGCCAAGTGGGGTGACCATAGTCGGTATCATCTTCTTAACCGCCTTTGTAAACCTGTTTGTAGGCTCAAGCTCGGCGAAATGGGCACTGCTAGGACCTATTTTTGTGCCTATGCTGATGCAGCTGAATATTTCTCCGGACTTAACTCAGGCCGCTTATCGCGTCGGGGATTCCAGCTCTAACATCATTACTCCGCTGATGCCTTACTTCCCGCTGGTAGTGGTCTACTGTCAGAAGTATGTTAAAAACACAGGTATAGGTACCCTGATTGCCATGATGCTGCCTTACTCCATCGCTTTCCTCGTAGGCTGGAGCCTGTTCTTACTGGCTTATTGGGGTCTGGGTATTCCGCTGGGTATTCAAGCTTCATATACCTACGGCTAACTAGCTCAGGTATCACAACGCAAATAAAAAGGCCGCTATTTAGCGGCCTTTGTCGTGTTTGGCGTATTAGTTAAAGCGCCATGTCAGGTTGGTGTAGATATAACGACCACGGGGGTTGTGTACCGATGATACATAACCGTAAAGGTCGGAATCGCCATCACCAATAGCGAACGGTGGCTCTTCGTCGAAGACGTTGTTCATGCCCACAGAGATACGAATATCGTCATTGAAGTTATAAGCACCTTGAATATCTACCAGGGTGTGCGAGTCAACGTCACGTGATTTCTGGGTGTCAAAATCAAGGGCACCGTCGAAATCGATATCAGGAGTATCTTCAAACGAGCCGACGTAACTGATGTTCATGTTGACATTGAAGTCCTGGAACTCCCAGTTGGTGGCGAATAAACCACGGTGACGCGGGTACTCGTACTCGCCAATATATTCACGGCCATCTTTGTTGAACTCGTGCATATATGACCACTCAAGGTTGAACTTGAGCAGACCCATGTCGTCCATATCCATCTTATAGTTGGTGGATATATCGATACCCGAGGCTTCTTGCGAGGAGACGTTTTCAAACGTGCTATGCACCTGTTGGATCACGCCCAGGCTTTGGCCTGCAGCAGGAGGAAGGCGAACACACACAGTGCTGTTTTGGTCGTTACAGTGAGTGTTGTAAACACTACCGAAGTCTTGCTCGTCAATCTTATTGTCTTGCTCTATGCTCCAGATATCTACTGAAAGTCCGAACTCGTTAACAGGCGCCCAAATAGCACCTAGGTTCCAAGATTCCGACTCTTCCGCTTCCAGATCCGGGTTACCGGCAAACTCGATGTTGTAGTCAAGTAAGTCACAGTCTTGGCCCGTGGCCTGACAACGATAGGTATCAACGAAGAATTGGCTCTCTTCCGATGGACCTAAGCCAATTTGTGCCAATGATGGCGCTCGGAAACCCTGAGCCCATGAGCCACGTAAAGAGAACTCGCCGTTTGGTGCCCATTTAAAGGCGACTTTCGGGTTAGTTGTTGAACCAAAGTCGCTGTAGTCATCGTGACGACCAGCAAGTTGTAGCTCAAGCTGATCGCTTAGCGGAATTGAGAATTCCACATAGGCTGCCCACTGGTCGCGTTTCGCTGCTGCTGATACCGACTCGGTGCCGAAGATCAAGCCGCGCTGGAATTGATCATCCGGTACGTCGCTGACGTCTTCTTCACGGTACTCAAGGCCTGCCGCCATCATTACCGTCTGCTCGTTAAACTCAAAGGCTTCACCGCTGATGCTGGCATCGAATGAAGTCATGTGCGACTCACCGCGACGTACCAGGCTGGTGGTGATACGGTCGATAACTTCAGCTGAGTTCTGTACACCGCCGAAGGGGTTATAGTTACCGGCATCGATTTCCTGCTGTAGGAAGTCAACACGAACCCAACCCATGGAGCGATCACCGCTTTGCTCGGACTTACTGCGACCTTTTTGTGCTGCTACTTCCCAGCCCCAGTCGTTGATTTCACCGCGCAGACCTGCAACTAGGCGCAGGGTGTCTGATTCTATATCCCAGCGGCGCGGTCCGGCATCTACGGTACGGTAACGACCGATCTCAATGTCTTGACCAAATGGGTTATTTGGGTGGCTACCTGGAACCGTTAGGCCCGCATCTTCATCTAATGGCGTGGGTGCACCAGCGGCTTTAGAGGAGTTGTGCTGGGCGGCGATTTCCATAAAGGCGGTGATATCGTTATCGAATTTATAATCGAATTGGGCGATGGCACCCACTCGCTCGGCAGGCGGGGTAATAAAGCCATAAGGACCGTAATCGAATAAACAGCTACCGCTGGAGGTAGCGCTGTCGGCTGGGCAATCTGGGTCAATGGTTTTCACGCCATCGACGTAGAAGTAACCCGGAAAACCGCGTGATGAGCGAAAATCCATACCACCGTAAGGTGATTGGTTGGCCGTGCCCAAGGAGCCCATTTCATCGGATTCAAGGCCGGTGTTTTTGAAGTAATCGAGAATAACCGAGGCGCTGCCTTTGGCGCTGGTGGTACCCCAGACCACACTGGCGGTGGTTTCTTCATGGTTTGGTCCCGTGGTTCCACCATAGCCGAGGTTGACCTCTATGCCTTCGATGTCCTTTTTCAGGACCACGTTGACTACGCCGGCCACCGCATCGGAACCATAAATGGCCGAGGCGCCGTCTTTTAAGATATCGATGCGCTCGATGGCCGATACCGGGATCGAGTTGATATCAACGAAAGAGTTGGTAATGCTCTCGGCGAAGGCACTGATAGCGACGCGGCGACCATTGATCAGCACCAAGGTCGCATCTGGGCCCAGACCACGTAAGCTCACCGCGGCACCACCATTGGCGGTTGAATCCTGGTTATTGCCGCGGGTCGAGAAGGTACCATTACCGGCAACTGGCATACGCTCTAGCAGCTGTTGCAGGTTGTCGTAACCCATATTGGCAATGTCTTCTTTGCCGATACTTTGTACCGGTGAAGGGCCTTCCATATCGGTACGTTTAATACGTGAGCCGGTAACTTCGATGCGTTCGACTTTTTCTGTGGTTGCCTCTTCGGCTTGGGCCTGAATAGACACGGATAGCGCGCCGGTGCCTAAAGCCAAGGTGAGTGCCGTGCCAAGAGCACTGGGTGTGAACTTTCTCATCCTGAAATCCTTATTATCCCTGTGGGGATTTTTCATTGTCATAATTATCTACTGCTAAATATCCACGTAGGAGTGTAGTAGAAATTTAGTAGAAACATAGAATTAACATTGTTAACAAGGATAAAGCAATGCACCTTTTGGTTGAATCTGTAAAAAAGCGTGTAGATTATTTTACGATTACGGGGGAAAGGCAGAAAGGGCGGCGCTTGTGGGCGCTACAGGCGAGGGGAATGCAATATTTTGTTACTAGGTTGTGGCTCTAGGCAATGGCTCTAGATCAGGTTGGCAGGTAAGGGGCATAAATAAAGCGAACCTGGGTTCGCTTTATTTTGCCTTGTGCTTTAGGGTTCGCTCTTTTTCGCGGGCCCAGTCCTTTTCTTTGGTATCGGCACGCTTATCGTGCATCTTTTTACCCTTGGCGAGGTAAAACTCCAATTTCACCCAGCATTTTTTCCAATACATGGCGGTGGCAATTAAAGAGTAACCTTCGCGCTCGGTGGCGCCGATCAAGCGGTCAATTTCACGCTTATTTAAAAGCAACTTGCGATAGCGCATGGGATCGCAAATGGTATGGGTTGAGGCGCTGTTCAGGGGTTGGATTTGGCTCCCCAATAGGTAGGCTTCCCCGTTCTTTATATGAATATAGGTTTCGGAGATATTTACCTTACCGGCGCGAATACTTTTCACTTCCCAGCCTTGAAGCTCAAGGCCGGCCTCGAATTTATCGTGTAAAAAATACTCATGACGCGCTTTTTTGTTAAGCGCGATGGTATTTGAGGTCGATTTTGCTGTTTTTTTCTTTGCCATAGTGGCGCCATTATACTGATTGTATGTGTATTTACACCAGTTTTTTATTACCTGTTTGGAGCTTGATGCGGGGTCTGATATTAACGCTATGCAGGTGCCTTGCGAATGCCCCTTGGGGCTGGCCCTAAAGCTTGCTAGAATTGCGCTGTTGTGAGGAGAGGTTATGCCACAAATAGAAAAATCAGCGCTGGTGATGTATAGCAGCAAGGAAATGTTCGACCTGGTCAATGATGTCGATGCATACCCGGAGTTTTTACCCCATTGCAGTGACGCCAAGGTGTTTGCACAGCAGCAAAATCATATGCGCGCCGGATTGGAAATATCCAAGGCCGGACTAAAAAAGTGGTTTACCACCGAAAACACGCTTGATGCCGAGCAGCACACCATAGCCCTGGCTTTGGTGGATGGCCCCTTTAAGCATTTGCATGGTCATTGGCAGTTTATGCCCCTGGATGAGCATGCCTGCAAGGTGAGCCTTAAATTGGAATTCGAGTTTGCCAGCAAGTTGGTGGAAATGGCCTTTGGTCGCGTCTTTAATGAGGTCGCGAAAAACATGGTGCAGGCTTTTACCCAGCGCGCCAAAGTGGTGTACGGAGAGCGTTAATGATAGAAGTTGAAGTGGTCTTTGCCTTGCCCGATAAAGCAACCGTGCTCAGTGTTGAAGTGCCCAAGGGCAGCACAGCTGAAGAAGCGGTATTGAAATCGGGAATAGTGGAAAAGTGCCCGGAAATTGATATGAAAAACCTGACCCTGGGTATTTGGAACCGCACCTGCAAGCTGGATACCGAGCTTAAAGCCGGTGACAGGGTAGAGATTTACCGTCCGCTTATTGCCGATCCTAAAGAAGCGCGCCGTAAACGCGCGGAAAAAGCTAAAGAAGAAGGACGAGCCAATAAAATCACTGGCGCCAAGGTGAAAAGCGATGACCAAGGTTAAAGGGTTAAAATAATAGCTTGAGCATAAAAAAACGCAGCCTGGGCTGCGTTTTTTACATCAGTTCGCTATTGTTCTAGCGGAGTATTAAAGTCTTCTGGTTGCTCGTAATCTTCCGAGCTGATGCTCACCAGGCGCTCGTTGGCAAATTGCAGCTTCAGCTGTTTGCGTTGTTCGGACTGGCGGTCAAGGTTGAAAACATAAAGGTAATACCAGGTATCCTTGTCGAAAGCATCCTGTGCAACAGGCTTACCAAGCACGTAAAGTACTTGCTCGCGGGTCATATCAACACGTAATTTATCAACGTCGGATTGTTCTAGAAAGTTTCCCTGGGGAATATTGATGCGGTAGACCCAACTAGAGCATGCACTTAAACTACTGCATACAATAACGATGGCTGCTACCAGCGAAAACTGTTTAAACCACTGCATGTTCGATTATCAGTCCTTATTTATTGTTGTTAGCATGATACCCATTCGACACCGAAGGTAAAGCGCGAAATCATAAATCATACCAATTCTGTTAAGTATGTGATCAGATATAGCGCTGGATAAATGTTGTGATAACAAGGCGGAATTTTTCTTATGTAGTTATTCTACATCGAAAAATTTCAACACAGTTAGCACGATATTTAGCCCGCTAGAGTGATTAGCTATTTAAGTGAATTGGTATAAGACCCTAACCGAGGTAATTAGTTTAATGAGTTTAGATAAATCCGAGTTGTGGTGGCTGTATATTGTGCAAACAAAATACGGTCATTGGTATACCGGAGTCAGTAATAATGTCGTTAAACGCCTGCAGGCCCATGAGCAGGGTAAGGGGGCGAAAAACCTCAAGGGCAAGGGTCCGCTCACCTTGGTTTTCACCATGCCTGTGGGCACGCGCAGCGCTGCCTGCAAACTAGAGAACGAGGTTAAAAAGCGTAGTCGTGCCGGCAAAGAAAAGTTTATTCACGAACATGAAAATCATCGCACCGAGATCCTAGCAACTCCCCAATAAACTGGGTTAATAATTGCAGTGTTTGCGCATAACGCTCGTCGTGGATCTGCGCTAGCGTGTCGCTTGTTTGATGATAATGGGGGTCATCTGCGGCGGTGACAAAGATAAAGGGCAATTTTTGCCGAGCAAAAGCCCAATGATCGCTGGCCCTTAGCCAGTCGATACGCTCGCCATCAAGACGGCGATTAATGCTACGGTTGCTTCTGGCCAACTGGGTTCTTATTGGGCTGTTATCTAAATGCCTTTTCGCTATCGGGCATAATGACTCTCGGGTATAGAAAAAAAGCCGACTGTTGGCGCGCGGTAAATTAAGCATATCGAGATTAATATTAAGGCGCACCGCATCATGGTCTTTGTTTTCGACAAAGTGTTTGGCGCCATACAGGCCATTTTCTTCGGCATCGAAGGCGGCAAAGGTGATGTGCTTACGCAGCGGATGCAGCTGCTCGGCGAGATACAAGATAGCGGCGACGCCAGAGGCGTTGTCATTGGCTCCGGGGTAATAATTATGTCCTGAGTTTCCCAAATGATCGTAATGAGCGCTGATCACCACACAATTTTGCAGGCAATCATTGCTGATAATATTACGCCCTTGACCCTGTTGAAAAAAGCCTTGCTTAAAGGCAAAGGGCTGCACCTGAGTTTGATATCCCAATTGTTGTAGCCGCCTTTGCACATAATCGCCGGCTTGGGCACCGCTATTGCTGCCCGCCTTGCGCCCGGCCAGATCTTCGCTGCTCAGGTAGGTTAAATCTCTGTGCCATTGGGGTGAACTTGTTGCCATGGCCGGGTTTGCCGCCAGCCAAATAAGCGCCGTGGCTAAAAATATGAGTGTCTTCATCGATTGTTAGCTACTAGCTCCAAGCTTGCCAGTTTGCCGCGGTAACGCAATTTATCATAGTCAAATTGCGCCCGCTTTTGCGCCATCAGCAAGTAGCGGCGTGTGGCCTTAATATCGCCCATCAGGTAATAGGTGTGAGCCATGCCGAAGTAGCTTTCGTGAATGCGCTCGTCCAGTTCGCGCGCCTTACGAAAGTGAGTAAGTGCCTTAGCGTACTGTTTTTGTACCAGGCTGTCGTTACCCAGGGCAATATGATAGTAGGGGTTGTTTTTGCGCATTTGCACCAGCTTATGCTCTATCTCCTCGGCTTGTTGTTCGCGCCCGGTATGACGATACAGAATCGCCAGATTTCCGAGCGCCGTGTTGTTATCCTTGTCGATATTGATGGCGTATTGATAGATGCGCTCGGCGCGCTCATAGTCATCGATTAAACGATAGAGGATGCCTAAATTACCCCAGCCGCCGGAGTAATAGGGATCCATTTGTGTGGCCGCATAGAAGTAACTGTAGGCGCGCTCATAGTCTTGATCTACCAATGCGGTGGCGCCCTTGTTGTTATAAAACATGGCGGCGACGCGCTCTTTGGTGATGTCTGTGATTTTAAACTGGCTGCCGGATAAATCCGGGGCAAAGTCCACGGTTACCTCACGTTCGGCGTTGTAAAGTTCATAAACGTCATTACGGCGACGCGGTGTGTATAAGCGCAGGTTAATATGGCCGGTGAGCAGGTTATAGCCGCGATTAAGGGCCCAGTACTCGGGAATATGTACGCGCTGGAATTGCCCCTGAAGCCCCAGGTGTTCGGCCATGCTAAAGGCCAAAATGGACAGCGACAAACAGTTGGCATTGAGTTGTTTATAGGTTTGCGCAGCGGTCAGGGTAGCACCGGATTGATAGCGCACGCTTTTGTCGCCGTTTTCCAAAATGAGCATCATTAAGCGCTTGGTGGCGCTGAGATTACCGGAACGGGTGGCAAAGACGTTATTTAACTGGGCTTTCATCGTACTGGTTAGTGCGAATATTTCCTCCAAACTTTCCACCGGCTGGGCTTGGAGCTGCGGGTGTTGCGCCAAATTAATAGGCGGTGCAGGAAGCTCTGTGACTTGTGTGCTATTGCAGCCCCATAACAGCAAAAGTGGGATAACCAGGGTAATTAAGGCGCGCATACTAACCTCCACGGCTCAGGCGTATCTAAAACTTAGACCCCAATCCTTGGAAGAATACTCGCTTAAGTATAGTGGAGGCTGATGCTTCACCGGCAGGTGAATTGTTACAAAGCATGAATGGGTGTTTGATTCTAAAGAAAAAAGCCCTGCGCATAGAGGCAGGGCTGAAGGGAGTCACAGCGTTTAAAGGTGCTGTTTATACAATTTTTTTCATCGCAGACATATAGCTGCGCAGCTTAGTGCCGACGATTTCCACCGGGTGGTTACGCAGCGCCGCGTTCACCTGGATCAAGGCTTGGTTATCAACGCCATTGTCCGTTTGCTCCAGACCGCGGCCGATCACATCCGTGTCGATATCGCGCATAAAGTCTTGTAGCAGGGGTAAACAGGCATGGTTATACAAGTAGCAGCCATATTCCGCGGTGTCAGAGATGGTGCGATTCATCTCATAAAGCTTTTTACGGGCTATGGTATTGGCGATAAGCGGCGTTTCATGGAGCGATTCATAATAGGCCGACTCGTCTTTAATGCCTGCTGCCGTCATAGTTTCATAGGCTAATTCAACACCGGCTTTAACCATGGCTATCATTAAGATACCGTTGTCGAAAAACTCCTGCTCGCTGATTTGTACATCGCTATTTTCTTGCTGTTCAAAGGCCGTGTCTGCCGTTTCTGCACGCCAGCTCAGTAATTTAACATCGTTTTCGGCCCAATCCGCCATCATGCCTTTGGAAAATTCGCCGCTGATGATGTCATCCATATGCTTGTTATAAAGCGGGCGCATAATGGTTTTCAGCTCTTCGCTTAGGGCAAAGGCCTTTAATTTTGCCGGGTTGCTCAAGCGGTCAAGCATATTGGTCACGCCGCCGTGTTTAAGTGCTTCGGTGATCACTTCCCAGCCGTATTGAATTAGCTTGGCGGCGTATCCGGCATCTATACCTTTTTCCACCATTTTATCGAAACACAGCAGTGAGCCGGTTTGTAGCATGCCGCATAAAATGGTTTGCTCACCCATAAGGTCCGATTTTACCTCGGCCACAAAGGATGACAGCAAAACGCCGGCGCGATCGCCACCTGTGCCCGCGGCATAGGCCTTAGCCTGAGCCAGGCCCTTACCCTGTGGATCGTTTTCCGGGTGAACGGCGATAAGCGTAGGCACACCAAAGCCGCGCTTGTATTCTTCACGTACTTCCGAACCCGGACATTTAGGAGCCACCATGATCACAGTGATGTCATCACGGATCTGCTTGCCTTCTTCAACTATGTTAAAGCCATGAGAGTAAGCCAGGGTGGCGCCTTGCTTCATCAGTGGCATTACCGCATCAACTACGGCGCTATGCTGCTTGTCCGGAGTCAGGTTTAATACCAGATCCGCATCTGGGATAAGCTCTTCATAGTTGCCGACTACAAAGCCATTTTCGCTGGCATTAAGAAATGATTGACGCTGCTCGCTAATGGCCGACTCACGTAGCGCATAGCTAACGTTTAGGCCCGAATCACGCAGATTTAAACCCTGGTTGAGGCCTTGAGCACCACAGCCGACAATGACCAGTTTTTTGCCAAGTAGTACCTGGACGCCGTCGCTAAACTCGCTACGGTCCATAAATTCACATTGCCCTAATTGTGCCAACTGCTCACGCAGCGGTAGAGAGTTAAAGTAATTTGCCATTGTCGGTCCTTAAAATAGAAGTGCTGCAAATAGGTCTGCTATTGAATGTAGGCAAAATAGTGTATTGCGTAAAATGATATATTTGCATTATTGTATTGCAGATATTGAAACGAGGTGGCCATGCAACATAAGCAACTCCATTACTTTTTGGCGCTCGCCGAGACCTTGCACTTTGGTCGCGCCAGCGAGCGCTGTTATATCAGTGCCTCGACCCTGAGTCGCAACATTAAGCAGCTAGAGCAGGAGGTAGGGAGCGAGCTGTTTGTGCGTGACAACCGTCAGGTACAGTTGACCTCGGCAGGCATGCATTTTATTCAATATGCCAAAAGCACCTTGGCTCATTGGCAGCAATTCAAAACCAGCCTGAGCCAGGAGCAGGAGGTAGCCGGTGAGCTCAGTATTTATTGCTCCGTCAGTGCCGCCTACAGCTTTTTAAACCCCTTGCTATCGGCACTGCGTCAGCGCCATGGCAAAATTGAAATGAAGTTGCATACAGGCGACCCGGCTCAGGCGCCGGAGCGGGTATTGGATCATCATGAGGACGTCGCCATCGCCGCCAGACCCGAGCGTTTGGCACAACAATTGGCATTTTGTCGTTTGGGTTGGTCGGAGCTGGTGTTTATCGCCCCAAAAATTCCCTGTGAGGTGAGCCAACAGATCAATCAGGGCGGGGCGATTGCCTGGGAGCAACTTCCCTTTATTATTCCCGAGCAGGGGGAAAATCGCACCCGCTTGATTAATTGGTGGCGAACAAGACGGATACAGCCGCCCATTTATGCCCAGGTCAGTGGCCATGAAGCTCTGGTGTCCATGGTCAGTTTGGGTTTGGGGGTGGCCTTGATCCCGCAGGTGGTGTTAGAGAATAGTCCGTTTAGTGATAAGGTGCAGATAGTCAAAGTCGGCGATGCGCCACCGCCGTTTGAAATTGGCTTGGTGGCCTTGCAACGACGTCTGTCTGAGCCGGTGCTCGGCGCCTGCTGGCAGTTGGCTGAGCAATTATAAATGGCGTCTAAGTGACCAAAATGAAGTGATTTGTTAACGATTGTTATTGCATACTGAACAAAACCTTGACTGTTGCTAGGATAGCGGCACTTTTATTTTCGGGAAAGCATATGCGTTTAGGGCTTCATTATTCGGTGTTGAGTGCCGCCTTGGCTGCGTTTGGCAGTGGCGTACAGGCCAATGAGGTACCCTTAAAGCAATGGCATCTTGGCGTGAACATCGGCTATGGGATGATGACCAACCCGCTTTATGGCGGCGATGATGTGTCCTTGTATCTGGTTCCCGATATCGCCTATTACACAGATACTTGGTATCTCGACAACAATCAGCTGGGTTACACCTTTATTAACCAAGACGCGCATGTGCTCAGTGCTATTACCGAGATTAACCCGGAAACACGATTTTTTGTCGATTGGCACCCCAGCAGTGTATTTGCGCTGCAACAAATAGACAGTAATACTCCTTTAGCAGCAGAAGGTCCGGCAAGAGTAAGAGTCGATGACCTTGATAAACGCCATTGGGCTCTCGATGCCGGTTTTGAATATCATTATTTCTCCCCGATAGGACAGTTTCAGGTCAAGGCTTTGGCGGATGTTAGCGATGTTTATCGCGGCTGGCGCGCACAAGCAAGCTGGCGTTGCGGGTATCGTTTTGAGCAATGGGTTTTGGAGCCCAATATCGGCGTCAATTACAGCAGTAGCGAGCAGAACGACTATTTTTATGGCTTAAGTCGTGAAGAAACAGGCGGTTATGCGGATATTCTTGTTGGTAGCAGTGTCCAGCCCTATGCTAAAATAGACGTTAGCTATATAGTCGACGAACGCAATGCGCTGCGTATGCATTTAGGTTATATCGATTACGATACTCAGGCCAAAGCCAGCCCATTGTTTAAGGAATCTTCTTCGTTGACCTTATTTATCGGTGTGAAGCACCTTTTTTAGTATGATGAGTGTGGCGGCAACAGCAGTGATCGGCAGTGTGATGATAATGACAGCCATGCCGGCGTACAGTGACGAACTGCTGGAGATCTCGCCACAATATTGTGTGGTTGAAAACAAAGAACAGGCCTGTACAACTGAGGTCAATATTCGCTGGACTTTGCCCGAAGCCATACCGGTGTGTTTGCTGGAAAATAAGCGCACCTTGGACTGTTGGCCCGCGCAGCAACAGGGGTTGTGGCAGTATAAAGCCGAGGTTCAGTTACCCGCCATATACTCCCTCACTCATGCGCACACAGGCGAA
>NZ_PQCE01000026.1:0-23438 GCF_002964725.1 Pseudoalteromonas sp. T1lg76 | reverse complement strand
TTGGTTGCGGGAGCCGGATTTGAACCGACGACCTTCGGGTTATGAGCCCGACGAGCTACCAGGCTGCTCCATCCCGCGCCAGTAGACTTTAAAGCTTCATTATCGTCGGGAACCGACGACCTTCGGCTTTTAGGCTTAGCAGTCCGGCGAATGATTTATCATTCTGCTCCATCCCACGCCTGTAAATTTCGAAACTCAACCCTGTCAAAAACACACTGATTTAGCTTCTACCGCTGGTATTGAGGAGTGTCCCCTAGCCAGCGAGAGCGCCATAATATAGCAAAAGAGTGAAAATGCAAGTTTAAATGCTAAGAACGCGACTAGATGCTGCTTTTTCCACCAATTCAGTCGTGGTGCGAGCGTTGATGTGGGCTGATCATCTTTTGCCATTCCCAATCGGGGTGACCCATAACTATAAAGTCGGGATTTTCGGTCGACTCCCTTTGATTATAGGTCAGAGGATTGAATTCGGCATCGGTAATACTGCCTCCAGCCTCTTCAACTATCACCTGTGAGGCGCCCGTATCCCACTCGCCTGTAGGGCCGATGCGCATAAAGCAGTCGGCCTTACCTTCGGCAACAATGCAGGCCTTTAACGAGCAAGAGCCTAAGGGTACGGTATCAAATGTGGTGTTTAGGTATTGGCTTACCGCTTCGAGTTTTTGCCTGCGACTGACCGCAAGCGTAAGGCCGCCTGGTTGCGCCACACTAATGCGTTCTATGCCTTTAGCACTCTTTTTAAAAGCACCATGTTGGTAGGTGGCATAATAGGTGATGTTTTTCGCCGGCCAGTGGATCACCCCTAAAACCGGGCGATTATTCTCAACCAGGGCAATATTGACGGCAAAGTCGCCGCTTTGAAGAATAAACTCGCCGGTGCCATCCATGGGGTCCAACAACCAATAACGAGACCAGTGTTTTCTGTCCGCCAAGGGGGGAATAGGCGTTTCTTCGGACATAATAGGGATATCGCTTGCTAATTCTTGCAGACCGGCGACCAATACCGCGTTCGCCGCAAGGTCGGCCTTAGTGACCGGCGTATCATCGGCTTTTACTTGCCTGCCAATATCCGGCTGACGATAAATCGCCATAATTGCTAAGCCAGCCTGTTCAGCCAATTCAATGCATGGCTCTAAGAATTGTTGCAATCTTACCCCCTCTCCTAAAACTTACTAGGAAGCCTTCACTAATAATAGCAAAGCGGCAACGCTTCGCGCCTCAGTAAAATCCGGTTCTGCCAACAGTTGCTGCCATTGTGATTTTGGCCAGTACACCACCTCTAAGGGTTCGGGCTCATCACCGGGTAAACGTTCGGGATAAAGTTCAGTGGCGGCAATAATGTGCATATGGGCATTAAAATAGCTTGGCGCCAATGATACCTTCTTGAGGGCCTTCAAGTTATGTGCGCCAAAGCCTACTTCTTCTTTAAGTTCACGCACCGCCGCCTGCTCAGGGCTTTCACCGGGATCGATCAAGCCTTTGGGAAAGCCCAGCTGATAATCATTGGTGCCGGCACAATACTCGCGCACCAGGATCAGCTCATCCTGCTCGGTAACCGGCACTATAAGCACGGCTCCTCTGCCGCCGCCACGAATACGTTCATACTGGCGCTGCTCACCGTTGGAAAAACATAAATCTAAGGTTTCGACTGTGAATAAGCGGCTTTGAGCAACCACTTGCGTGTCGAGAATTTGTGGAGGAGTTGGATGCTTTTTCTGTGTCATGGCCGCGACTTTGTTATTATCACCTTAATGCTCATCATAATTGTTTTAATAGGAAAAGCCTATGCCAAATTGGGCCAATATCGACACCGTGCTACTGGATATGGATGGCACTTTACTGGATCTGCATTTTGACAATCATTTTTGGCTGGAACTGATCCCCCAGGCCTATGCCAAGCGCCACCAAATAAGTCTCGTCGAAGCCCGCGATATAATAGCCCAGCGCTATGAAGAGGTGCATGGACAACTGCAATGGTATTGCCTGGATTACTGGCAGCAGGAATTACAGCTGCCGATCATGGAGCTTAAACGCGAGATACAACACCTTATCTCCATTCGTGATGACGCTATTGTGTTTCTCAAGGCCTTAAAAGCGGCGGGTAAGGAATTGATTCTGCTCACCAATGCCCATCGCGACAGTTTAAGCTTGAAGGTGGAGATGACCGAGCTGGATCAGTATCTGGATCTGCTTATTTCCACTCATGACTATGGTGTCAGTAAGGAAGAGCAGAGCTTGTGGCAACAGGTGCAAGAGGATTTGAAATTCGATAAGGAGCGCACCTTGTTTGTGGATGACAGTGCGGCTGTGCTGGCATCGGCCAAACGCTTTGGTATTGGCCACCTGCTGGCGGTGGCCAACCCGGATAGCAAGCAACCGAGTCGCCAGCTAGCCGGGTATGAAAATATCACCGACTATCGGGATATTTTACCTATCTAGGGTTACGCTGGGTAACGTTGTTGTAAGCCCTGGTAAACCAGGTGGGCAAAGTCTGGGGTTTCTGTATCCAGGCTTTTCACCACTTTGACTAGGCAGTTGTGGGTCTGGTTATGACTTGTCAGCCGAGCCCCACACATTAGACCCTTTAGACTTCAGGTATCCAAGGGCAGTTCACCTCTTTAACTATTTTTTCTGCCATACTTATTGTTGAAGCATATGCAACATCATCACTTTTCAGCAGTAAATTGGATGTTTTTGAATTAGTGTAATTTACTAAAGCACATTTTAAGTGCTTCTTTACCAATTCTTGTGCATTGCTAGGCACGGGAGTATCTGTTAGTTCTTTGTAGAGAACTAAATTATTTGACACTCCCTCAAAACTAACTTTAAGTCTTTGACTCTCAGAGGTAATGTAAAGCAGCCCGACGATAGAGAGAAAGTTAGTTAAAACGATAACGATTAAAAATTTATACATTTTCATACTAATCAAACATAACCCGCCTAGGGTAATACACAATGTCACAAATCAAACCAGGTACAAGACTTCCTGACTCTCCAGTAAATCCCCACTTACATTCTTTAACTGCTTCAAGTGCGGCTGTGCTGGCGTCGGCCAAACGCTTTGGTATTGGCCACCTGCTGGCGGTGGCCAACCCGGATAGCAAGCAACCGAGTCGCCAGCTAGCCGGATATGAAAATATCACCGACTATCGGGATATTTTACCTATCTAGGGTTACGCCGGGTAACGTTGTTGTAAGCCCTGGTAAACCAGGTGGGCAAAGTCTGGGTTTTCTGTATCCAGGCTTTTCACCACTTCCACCAGGTGCTCGTTGTCTTCCTGGCCATGCCACACCTTGATATAGGTGCCATCCTTATAGCCGTTATCCTGGCGGAAGAAATTAAGGGTGTTTTTACCAACATAACCACGATACAGGTCATCGATATTCATGCCGATTTGCTGCATACAGCCGGCAAATGCCGCGGCGTTAAAGGATTTGTCATTCACCGCACTGGCGGCCAAGACTTCTAAAGTGGCTTTAAAATCCGCTTCGCTATGCACTTGCGCCATTTCCTGCTCAAGGGCGGCGGCTAGATCGGTAAAAGAGGTTTCACCGTCAATGCGTAGGCTTAGGCCAAAGTGAAAAATATCCACCAGCTCTAATATTACTTGCTCGGTGTCGGGCGTTTGCTTTTTCCACCATTTCCAGCCGTAGTGATCGAGCATTTCCGCACACTCAACCCAGATTGCTCGATACCATTCAAAGCCTTGGTCAAACCATTGCTCATGCACCTTGGTATTCATGGCATGTTGCATTTCCAACATAACGGCTATTTTTTTTGCAGCACTCGACATTTTATCTCTCACATTCGCGGTTAATAAACCTATCATACCGTTAACTGCAAAGAGAGTGAAAGGGATTAGCCACTTCCCCTACTCTGGCTCTAGGTCTGCAGCGAATTCAAGGCAATAAAAAAGGAGTCCTGGCTCCTTTTTTGTGTCTCTTAAATTTTATCTTAAGCGGTAATCACAGACCCCTTGGGTCACATATCGGGATTCAAAGGGGGCACCGCTGGTAAATTCAAAACGCATATCCTGAAGATTAAAAATAGGATGAGGGTGCTCTTGAATCCATTGCTGTGTGGCCTGACAAATGCCTTCAAGTTTATGCAAGCGGAAAGTGTTTACCACCACCACGGCATTACCTTGCTCCAGGTAGCTGCGCTGAATATTCTCAACCCAATCGGTGTGCGTAAAGTTACTACGCAGATAAAAAGCCAAATCGGTTTCGTCGGCTTCTTTAGGGCCTACGTCCGGTGCCTGACGCGCTTTTTGTGCAAACTGCATCAGCGACATCTGCTCACGCACCACCTGTTCACGGTGTCCCGCAGGACAAGGCTCCGTGGTGTAGGCCACTTTACCCGAAGGGCTAATACACTTATTCAACTTCTTTTCATTCGCCTGAGCAGTGAATGCCGTTGCGACAATAATTAAAAATATAGACCAATAGTGCATTGTTATTCTCTTTCTAATAGGCACGAGCACAACAATTTTGCCAAAACAAACACTAGTACACAAGTGTTATAAAATTGTTGCACCATAAACTGCTAAGCTAACGATTTTCCAGACGATTATAATCAAACAGCCCGTATTCAATGCCGCGGTAGCGCTTTGAGACCTGGTGTAACAAGTCGCTATAGCGCCAAAAATCCGGGTCGCTGCGACGCACCGCAAAGCGACTTTTCAGGGCCCGATACTGCTGCTCATTGCGCACCTGTTCCAAGCCTTGCACAAAGGCAGTTAGCTGCTCTTCACTGAGCACCCACAAGGCTTCCGGATAGTCACCGATAAAACCGGGCACCACCAAAGCCTTATCTTCATCGTAGGCGCGCTGCGCTTCTTCGCGTAGCAGGCTGCTGATATTGTAATGGGCGTTATGGTGCACCAAGGTATAGGCCTGATACTCAGACTCCTTATCGCCCACCAGGATATAACTGACCTGGGGTAATAGGTTTACCGTCTTACTATCTAGGGCATTTAGGCGCTGCAACACCTCTGGCGCCTGACGATAGTCATAACGTTTGCTCAGCACAGGCTCCAGTTTGGCCGCCAACTTGCGATAAAGCTCCTGCTGCATATCGTCGCTGCTATAGCTTATGCCGCTGGGTTGGGTAAAGCGGATGTCCGAGTCTTTAAGGAACTCGACTAGGCTTTTCGGTGAGCGGCGATACCAGTGGGCACGCAATTGGGCACGCTCCTCCAGAGGTAATAAAGACAAAAAGTTGTCTTCCCCTTCCATACGCAAAAAGTCCATATAGAGACGGGTGAGCAGCTGATGACCGACATTACCGTAAACATCAAACCCGGCCACCAGCAGGTAATGAATGCGCTCGAACAGGGAATAGTCGAGGATCCACGCCGTTTTCGGCGCTTCGCCCACCCAGCCCTTCACCACAGTAGCACTGTTAAAATGGCGGAAAATGGTCAAGGCGGCATTGTCATTATAGCCCTCCCCCTGCCAGAGCAGGTCCGGGGTTAAGTGCTGACCGTCGGCAAAAACTTCGTTTGCCAAAGCCGCTTTGGCTTCTAGAAACTCGCTTTGCTTGGCGGCATATTTGACCCAGCTAGAAATGGGCAGCGCATTACTTTGCTCCTGCGCTGGCATATCCAGAGTGTCTTCATGACGCTCTAAAAATTGCTCGAATTGCTCAGCACCGATAAATTGCGGATCGACAAAGGCCACCCAAAATTGGTCATTGATCACATTGAGGGCGATTTGCCCGCGACATACCGGGCCTTGAATAAAGCCGCGAATAATCAACTCGGCCTCATCCAACATAAACTGATAGCGAGAGCGCACCGGGATGGCGGCAAAGGCCTTAAAGGGGTTGGAGGCCACCTCTATGCTATAACCGGGCAAACGGGTGACCTGGTACTCGGCATCAATAAACTGCTGCTGCAGACGCGCAAGTTTACCGTCATTCAGCAATAGCGGAATATTGGTTTTCGCCAGTACTGTACTGTGGGACGCCTGTAAACGGTAATAAACGCGCTTAACCTTGGGGTCTTCATAAGGACGGCGGGTGGCGATCACCTTAATGGCTTGCCCCGGCGGCGTGCTGGAGCGCACCAGCTTAAAGAATTGTCCGCGCTCCACATCAGCAAAATAGATATTGGCCAGATACCAATGCTCATAAATATAACGGGCGCTCAATCTGTGCTTTAACTCGTCGCGATTAAGAAAGGTTTCCCACTTATCGACCTCAGCCTGTAACCCGGCACTGATCTCCGGGGCGTCGGGTAAGGGCGCCCCCAGCTGCAACCAATTCGTCAGGGTTGCCATTTCCGCATTGTTTAGCGCAGGTAAGCCATAGGGCATACCCGCCAACGGGTTGTCGAGAGCGTAGTCTTCAAATTCTTCTATGGTCGGGCAGCTTTGCTGGCGATCCAGGCTAAAGTCAAACTCCTCACCCAAGATGGCCTGTTCTGGCAAAGGATGCTGCTGTTTAAGAGCAAGGGAGCGATACATAACGCTGGCCATTAAATTGGCCTGAGGATTTTGCTGGCGCTCATTGAGCACCGGATTAAAGCCCTTATCACGCCACTGCGCCGTGGTGTGTGCATCGATAAATAAACGACTCGGCTCGGACGCCAATAACCGGGTACCGTCATACACCAAGTCTTTTGAGGTGCCGCGCTCTATGCCCTCAGGTGAGGACATTTTCAGCTGGCACGGGGCATCATAACAGCCATGACAGACCACACAGCGGTTATCGATTATGGGTCTAACCTCTTGTTGGAAAAAGTTCTGCTGCTCGATAGAAATGGGATGCTGACGATTTTCCACCAGCTGTTGGCCGTAGAGACTGTCATATTTCTGAGCACCAAGTACGGCGCAGCCGGTACAAAAGGCCAGAACCAGCATCCACGCCAGTTTATTCATATTCGTCACCGAGGTCGAAGGTTGGCATCATTTCCAACTGGGGCGAGACGTAGCTTTGACCATCGCTGCACTCCAGGACTGCTGCCAATAACGGGCCACGACTTAGCGTCAGCATGGCCTGATGCTCACAAGACAACAAGGGCTGAGCCTGAGGACGCAGCTCATAGCTGCTAAGCTGCAGGCTCACCGTTTGCTCGGCGCTGGGGTTTTGGCATAAATGCGCCAGCAGATCTTCGTCCAGCTCTACCTCTAACAGCAGATCTGGTTCATTCATGTCGCGAGAATAAAGTGAGTCATTGAGTAAAAACAAAGGGAGGCTAAGCACAGCGCCTTGCGATAATTCCACGGAAAACCCCGAAAAAGTCGATAATCAGCCCTCATAATAGCAAAAAAAGTCTTTGCTTTGGCTGCTTTTGTAACCAGATAGGGTATATTAACCAAGTAATTAGGGAGGAGAACGCACATGACAGTACTTTTAATCATACTGGTTGTTGTCGCCATAGCCGTGGTAATAATCTTCAACAATCTAGTACAGTATAAGAACGAATTTCAAAATGCCTTTGCACAGATAGACGTGCAATTACACCGCCGCCATGACCTAGTGCCTAACCTGGTTGCTACCGCGCAGGCGTATCTGGATCATGAAAACACCACCCTAAAAGCGGTTATCGCCGCCCGTAACCAGGCGGTAAGCGCCCTGCAAGCACTGCATCAAGGCAATATCGATGCCACCAAATTGGCACAGCTGGCCGCCAGCGAAGGCGCACTAAGCAGTGCCCTCGGTGCCTTGCAAATTAGTGTCGAGGATTATCCCGACCTTAAAGCCGACAGCACCATGGCCAACCTAAGCGAAGAGCTTACCAGCACAGAAAACCGTATCGCTTTTGCCCGCCAGGCCTATAACGATGCGGTGATGCAGTACAACAGCTTTAAGCAAAGCTTCCCTCCTGTACTGGTTGCGAAAATGACGGGTCATGGTATCGATGCGCCACTATTGCAGTTGGAAGACCCACAAGTACAACGTCAGGCACCGAAAGTTTCCTTTAACTAGCCGTGCACAACTTCTTTGAACACCAGCGCCAGGCTAGGCGTAAAACCTGGCTGCTGGTTACCTTGTTTGTTCTCGCGGTCACCCTGCTGATCGCCCTCGCCCATTGGCCATTACTGTGGTTGATGCGCGTCTTCGCCACCGATCCCTATACATTCTTTAATTATGGTCTTCAACCTCTGGAAAATGGCAGCCGTATACACCTTGGCGTCACCCTGACCATAGGCTCAGTGATCATGGCGGCCGTTCTCTATAAATACCTGCAACTGCGCCGCGGCGGTCACGTTATTGCTCAGCAACTCGGTGGTGAGCAGGTGCAAAGCAACAGTTATGATCCACTGCATCGTCAATTGCTGAACGTGGTTGAAGAAGTTGCCATCGCCGCACGAATGCCGGTACCCGGGGTTTATGTACTTGAACGTCAGCCCAGCATCAACGCCTTTGCCGCCGGTTATCACAAACAGGACAGTGTTATTGCCGTTACTCAAGGAGCCTTACAACAGCTAAGTCGCGAGCAATTACAGGCGGTGGTAGCTCATGAGTTCAGCCATATTCGTCACGGCGATGTGCGCCTTAATGTGCGTATGACGGCCTTACTCTTCGGCATTACCTTTATTGGCCAGGCTGGTGAAAATCTTATCTACAGCGCCATGCATGCCTCGCGCCGACACGCCCAAAAAGGCGACGGAGCCGGCTTTGGCGCCATCGTTGGCCTGATACTTACCCTGTTTGGCTGGCTTGGAACTCAACTCGGCGATGCCATTAAGGCCCTGGTCTGTCGCCAGCGGGAATACCTCGCCGATGCCGGAGCCGCCGAACTCACTCGCGCCCCCTATGACCTGGCTCAGGCCTTACTGGTAATAGCCGAAAGCCCACGCAAAAACACCTTGAGACAAAACAATGCGCATTTATATAGCCATTTGTTTTTTTCCGATGCGCTCAGTCCCTGGCTATCCTGGTTAAGCACCCATCCGCCTCTGAGCAAGCGCATCCGAGCACTGGACCCCAGCTGGGATGGCGTGCTTACCGAACGCCCCAGAGGCCATGCCCATACGACGGTGCATGGCGCCATGATGGCGGCGCATGAGCAAAGTCAGTTTCAGGTGGCGCGACATCAAAACAACAACCTGAATCAGGTAAAACTTGAAGGAGTCGATGCCAACCTTGGTTACCTGGCTCATGAGCCAGTGGATGCCCAGTGGCTGGTAATGATGCTCTGCCTGCATCAAGACTGGCAGCAGCGCCAAGCACAACTGCGTCAGATTGTCGCTTTACCCTATGTCGATGCCTTTAAATTCGACCAGGCGGAAGCCTCTTTGGCAGGGCTTGGCATGAGTAAAAAGCTGATGCTGTTGGAGGTTGCCATAGGGGCACTACGTTGTTTGCCAATACATGGACAGCGGGAGTTTTTAGCCAAGCTAAAAAATATTGTTGTCGTAGATGGTAGTTTGGACCTTCATGCCTGGTCCTTCTATGAACTGAGCGCCCACGCCCTGAGTGAAGCCAGTACAGGCGCCATAGGTGGGCTTAATAAAAAGCTTATCGGAACGGCCTGCGAGCAATTGCTTAACGCCCTTGCCAGCTTTGGTCACAGTGATGAGCAGCAACAGGCAACAGCCCTTAATGCTGCTTCCGAGGCCTTGCAGTTACCCATGCGCTATTATGGCGATGCCCAATGTCAGGTCACTCGTTTACAACGCGCCTTAAGCATAGTGAAAGCCTTGCCGCAGGCGAAGAAGCAGGTGCTGGTCCAAGCCTGCCAGCTCTGCATTAGCCACGATGGCGAAATTAATGAGGCGGAGCAGGTGATCCTATACACACTTGCCGCCTGCTTAAATGTAGATAGTGAAGTAGTGAGCCGCTTACCAGGGTAAGCGCTCACCGTTGGCATGCCAAAAGCCGCCGGTATTGGCCAAGTCCAGCTCGGCGATCCGCTGCTTTATGCGCTGCGCTGCGACCTCGGGGCTGACGTCACCGGCAAAACCCACCATACGCGTTTGCACAAAACCGGGATGAAATAAACCAACCGCAACGGCACGCGGCTTAAGTTCGTGGGCCAGGCTCACGGCGGCAGCGTTCAGGGCCGCTTTAGACATGCGATAACCTATATAGCCCCCTGAACCATTGTCGGCAATAGAGCCCATACGTGAGGTGATCATCGCCACCTTGGCACCGGCGGGCAATAAATGCCCCAAAGCATGGGTAACGCGCAAAGGTGCCAGGGCGTTGACGGCAAACTGCTGCTCTATTGCCGCAAAGTCCATATCGGCCAAGGTTTCATTGTGTAATAGCCCAGCGTTGTTAATCAAAATATCTATGGGCTTATTATCAAGTTTGGTTGCCAGATCACGTAACTGCTCGGGTTCGCAAACATCGATACCAGAGATCACATTGACACCTAAAGCATCAAGTTCATCGCTGCTTTGGCGCACCAAGGCGCTTACTTCGGCACCAGCATTCACGTACTGCTTAGCCAATTCCAGGCCTATGCCACGATTGGCACCGGTAATCACCACATGTTGAGTCATTGCCTTATCCTTGAAGTTGAATAACCGAAAATACCGCGCCTTGGGGGTCATTAATCACGCTGAAGCGACCAACATCCGGGATATCTATAGGCTCTACGCACACCTCAGCGCCGAGTTTTTTTGCCAGCTCCACCTGCTCATCGCAGTTATCAACCTGAAAATACACCATCCAATGCGATGGAATGTCGTCCGGCCACTGCTCATTCATTTCCAGCATGCCGCCAATTTCCTCACCATCAATGCTGAGAACCCTGTATTCCATATCGTCCATAGGGTGTGATTCACTATGCCAGCCCACCAGCTGCTTATAAAACTCGGTACTGGCGCGCATATCTCGGGTGGCCAGTTCAAACCAGCAAGGGGTGTTGGTTTCATTCTTACGTTGTGAACCCTTATGGCCCTGACCCTGCCATAAAGCCACCATGGCGCCACCGGGATCGCATAGCAACACCATTTTCCCGGCACCGGGCACCTCATGCGGACCATGCACTATGCTGGCTCCAAGCTCTTTGGCAGCGGCGGTTTTACTGTCGACATCATCAACGGCAATATAAGTCAGCCAATAGCTAGGCACGCCCTGCGCCTGCTGATCGGCGGGCATCTGATACATGGCGGCAATATCCTGTTGCTGCTTTTGCAGCATGGTGTAATACACACCTTCTCCAATAGGCTGATCGTGCGCCGACCAAGAGAAAAAATCGCCGTAGAAGGTCTTGCCGTTTTGCCAGTCTGTTGAGCACAGCTCGGCCCAGCAAAAATGTCCTTGAGGGTAATTATCTTGACTCATACTAGTACATCCCCTTTATTGTTTTAATAACCATAGCGTAATCCGCGAGAGACTGGAGCAATAATTCTATTGCCAGATCTTAGCTATTGACCTTAAACGAGTTAAGTATAAAAAGACAAGAAAACTTTAATTGAGAATTATTTGCAATAACTGTTGACTGATGCTTAAATCTAATTGATAATCAATCTCAACAAGTTGAGAGAATTTAAACCCGCTTGTTACTGAAAATTTGTTTCACGACCCTGAAACACGCTTAGCGCTCGTAAGGCACAGGTTGATGGCGGTCAATTCAACGCCCCTTGATATGGTCATTCCATCAACCGCACTACATTTTACTTGCTACATTGCTCATATCGGTGACGGTAGATATGAAAACAAAAAAGCCCTTGCGGGCTTTTTTTATGTCTGTGATTTAATACCCGTAGATTAACGGCGGTTTTTACGGGCCCGGGCGCGGCGCTGACGCTTTTCTTCTTCCTTGGCCGCTTTTTTGGCCTCGGCTGCGGCGCGTAGTTCAGCCACCATCAGCTCTTCGCGCTCACGCATCTCAGGCGTTTCCATGCTCACTCGGCCAAGCACTGCATCGCGCAGCTCATTGATTAAAATTTCCGAGAACTTATGCAGGTCTACCTGGTTACCACCACGAATACAGCCCCGATTTTTACCCGCCGCCAACATAAAGTCATAATCATGCTCGGGTAAAGGGTTAACCTTGTAACGGTCAATCAGCAGCTGCGGATAAGCTTGCAGCAAATACTCCGCGGTGTAGCTGGCGACTTCTTCATAATCTATGGCGGTATCGCGAATAGCGCCGGTGGCTGCTAAGCGATAGCCGGAGTTTTCATTCTCAACCTTGGGCCAGAGCATTCCTGGGGTATCATAAAGCATGATGCCTTCATCGATTTTAATCCGCTGCTGCGCCTTGGTTACCGCCGGTTCGTTACCGGTTTTGGCGACGATACGCCCCGCCAGGGTATTGATCAAGGTCGACTTACCAACATTGGGAATACCCATGATCATGGCTTTAATTTGTTTATCGGCACCCACCTTGTGAGGCACCAGCTTTTTACACAGCTCGACTATTTTGCCCACCTGCGCGGCCTTATCATGCTCCAGCGGCAGAGCCTTAACACCACTTTCCTGCTCAAGATAATTGAGCCATTGCGTGGTCATCTGTGGATCGGCCAAATCGGCCTTATTAAGGATCTTGATCACCGGCTTATCGCCGCGCAGTGCACCCACCATGGGATTCTCGCTGCTGTAGGGAATACGCGCGTCCAGTACTTCAATAATCACGTCCATTTGCGGCATGATTTCTTTTATTTCATTGCGCGCCTTGTTCATATGGCCCGGAAACCATTGAATTCCTGCTCTACTCATTTGATAAATTTAACCTTTTAACTCAACCCATAACACCATGTGGTACTGTATGGGGTACTGGGTGAATAATTTCGATTTATCACCTCAACTAATGCTGCGTAGTTTACTATAAAGTAAAAATTAGTTTTCATAAATTTAGGTGGCAAAGTCATTTACAAGAAATGTCTGATAGCAGGCTTTATATGTGAGCTGAAAACTAGTAATTATGTTGAGCCTTTAAGAACATTTTCGAAATCTGTTTCTTCTGCAAAAACCTTAGCGAGAGGCCTTGGATCTACATTTTCTTGATAGGCTCTTTGAAGTGGGCTTTTATCCATATACTCTAAGCAATTAAACTTGCCTAACTTATCAAAATGAAATGCAGCCTCGGCTTGAAAAACAGCATACCACTCATCCCATGTTTGATAGTTCTTTAAGCTCACTTGTTCACTCGCATTCCCTTCGTTGGGCAAGTCTTGAGAAAACTCTACATAAATCTTGCTAGCTATTTCTAACAGCTCAACATCCACAACCTTAAGCCCGTACTGATTCCTATTTACATCAACTTCAGCAAACAGATCTCTAAGTAAAACCAGAAATGCCTTTTGATTTTGTACATCATCTTTTGCTAGGCACTCTAGTCCATTTGATAATGCAGCTATTGAAAAAACAATCCGAGCAGGTCGCTTGTGGATTGAGCCATTTAAATAACTAGCATTTTCACTCCATAGGTTTTCCACTAGCTCCACAGAAAGTTTTTTATGGTTTAAGGTTAAAAGTCCAAGCGACTCAATCCGCTTAAACTGATCATTTAAAATTTCAATAACAACGTTCTTTTCATAATTGTCTTTAAACTTACTGAAGATGCCCAAAATTTCGTTATCCTTCACATATAAAATGAAATAAAGATACCATCACTTCTTGATAAAATAAAAATGTTCTTATTACTATGTATGAGGAACAGTTTCGTTCAACATAGATGATAATTTGAATCTCTGCTAAGGGATTGACATGTTTGAATTATTTAATAAAAGGCCTAAATACAGGATTCTAGAAGACTCTTATGATGGGGGTAAAGAAGCTAACTTTTTAGGTAGTACTGAAGGTTGTATAAATACAGTAACGATTTCTCGGAACAATATGACAGGTAATGCGAGTGTACTTATTGGCTTTGACATTCCTGACTCCCATCCTGATGAGGTAACAATTTCAATAACATCATCGAATCGTCAAATTGGTCATAACACAATATCAGAATACAATTCTGGTAACTTTGTATCGGTATCTATTGAATCTAAGAATAGCGCTAAGCTTGCTGATAGTGGAGGCATAACGGTTACCTTCTTAAAAGAAGGTGAAATAGTTGCTAGTGACTGGGTACCGACTAAAGATCATCGAATTGATATCTCGAAAGCTGTTACTTATCGCTAGATATCATAATTTCCCTCATGATTAGCCAAAAACTTTAGCACGGTCATTTACTCTTTTTGGCATTTATGGGGACCCATGCTCCTGCATGTAAAGGTAATGTTGCTTAAGTTGGGTCAAATCAATACCCGCATCGTCCAGAATGCGACTGACAACCAAACGTGACTCTTTCATGGCCAAGCCACAATCCCTACCGCCAAAAGAACGCTTTTTTAATTCTGTGAGAACTTTTTTAACTTTACCAGTATCCCACTCTCCATTTAACTCTAATATCATGCGAGCTTCATAGCCAGCATCTCTAAAGCTCGTTTCTGCTTTACTACCATGTTTGGCATCACACCAAGCCATTATGCCAGCACTTAAATGCAGTGCTTTAATTCTAGACATTGAATCTTCACCGTAACTAAAGTGTGGAAACAACAAAAGAATGACAACCAAAATTTTCATAATTACACCTTAGGGCCATAGAGACTTTTTATTAACTGTATATTTAAACCGCCAAGATTTAGTGCCATTAGTTCTAACACTTAACATTAAGCAATTACCCTCAGAGAAGATTTGCTCTTTGCCGGTAGCAGTTATTAATTTTACCTTTTAATCAGTTAAGCGAATATTGTGCACTATTATACATTCAGATAATAACATGAGTATATAGTAATTTCATATATGGGGGTGGTACTGAACGGGTACTGGATGACTTGGATTTAACAATCAAGAGAAAGAAGAAAAAATTAAAATATAACCAATTGATTTTTAATCATTGAATAGATAGCTAAGAATAAAAGCAAAAGGTGATACTGGCGTCCCGGAAACCATTGAATTCCTGCTCTACTCATTTGATAAATTTAACCTTTTAGTCTTTATGCTTGTATTTAGGCAAAGCCCAGGATCTCAAGCTCACTTTATTGCTGACAACTATACCACAGACTTGGGCTTGCGTTTCCTTTGCTAGCGATTGGTATTACCACACCACCTTTTCGATACGTATCCCCAAACGTTTGGATAAACGCATCAAATTGGCGCGATCAACGCCAAGGTGTTTCGCCGCCTGGCTCCAATTGCCTTGGTAGTGATGCAATGTCTGCTTGATCAAGGCCTTTTGATAATCGTCTACCGCGTCTCTTAAATTGATGCTCTGCTCAGTGCTAATCTGCTCTGTTAACGCTAGCTCCCTTGACGCTTTCGCATGCTCTTCTGTGCCTTCTGGAGCAAGCTCATCGCAATCGCTGATCTCCAAAGTCACTATTTGCCGATGACGATCTTGCATGGAAACCTTTGCACAGGCTTTAAGAGCTGCTCTACTCAGCAGGTGCTCAAGCTCACGCACATTGCCCGGCCAGAAGTAATGCTCAAGGCGCGCCATCAGTTCACTTGATACCTTTAACTGATTCACGCCCAGCTTACGTTTGATACGCTCATTAAAAAACCCCACAAGCAGCGCTATGTCCCCCTCTCTTTCCCGCAGTGGCGGCACTGTGACCGGGTACACATTGAGCCTATGATAGAGATCGGCACGAAAATGCCCCTGCTCAACTTCCGTTTTCAGATCCCTGTTGGTGGCGGCGATAACGCGCACATCAACATGGACTGTGCTGTCATAACCCAGGGGTTGAATTTCATTACTTTGCAGCACACGCAGTAGCTTACTTTGCACCGCCAAAGGCAGTTCACCCACCTCATCTAAAAATATGGTGCCGCCATTGGCGATAAGAAACTTGCCGGCACGCTTTTGTGCCGCCCCAGTAAAGGCCCCTTTGGCATGACCAAAGAGCTCGCTTTCTATCAGATTTTCCGGCAAGGCGGCGCAATTGACATGAATAATGGCTTCGTCACTGCGCGTCGACTGCTGATGAATGCTGTGCGCCACCAGCTCCTTACCTGTGCCGCTTTCCCCTTGAATTAAAATCGAATAGTTTGATGGGGCGACCAGGGCTATTTCACCTTTAAGCTTTTCCATTGCCGCACTTTGGCCAACCAGGTTTGATTGTTGACCCAGGTTGCCCGGCTCATTTAGCACGCGCATTACCTCTTTAGAGTGCTTAATATTGGCTTCCAATAAATCTAGGGCGAGAGCCGTATGCAGGCTGATCGAGGCCATGGAGGCGATCAGCGCTAGGGTTCTTTGCGACAGGGAATCAAAGACCTCGGGCGTTAAACTATCTAAGGTCAGCACGCCAATCAGCTGTTGTTCAAAATACAAGGGAATGCCCATGCAGGCATGAATGGGCAAGTCGCCGTCGGTGGCCAGCACCAGCCCATCATAGGGATCGGGTAAATCTGAGTCCGCCTCAAAACGTACCGCTTGCATGGATTGGCACACAGCCAAAAATCTCGGATGTTCGGCAATAACAAATTGCCGCCCCATGGTGCCGCGCCTTAACCCCTGCAAGGCCAGCGGCTGTAGGTAATCCCCTTTCAAAACCAATAACACTATGGCATCACAGGTGATAAATTTGCGCACAGCGGTTAGCAGGCCATCAAAGCGCTGCTTGCTAGATACGCTTTGCGCCAATTCCAGCGAAAGCTCAAGCAACTGGTTATCGGTAGGGTTATTCATACATCACCTAATCATAAAGACAATACTGAGTCATAAAGACACAGTAGCAACAAAGTCATTATGACACACCTTTATTTCTAAAAAACAAACTTATCCATACATTTCATGCAATTACAAAATGGCACGCATTTTGACTATATAACCATGCCTAATTGTTCATAGTGTGGAGCGCAGATGTACTCAAATTTTTTACTCACCAATAACCAACAAATGGATGGTCAACAACTTAGCTTCCAGTGGTGTGTTATTGGCGGTAACTGGGCCATGGTATTGTCTTTTATAACCACGGTTTTGTGTCTACTGATGACCTATAAATTTAATCATTACTTTTCTATCCCAGCACAAGTCAGCGCACATATCGCAACCATAGTCTTCGCGGCCATGTTCAAGATTGGTTATGTCATACGTTGTGTTGGTCTGCACGGACTCGGTTGCTACGTTAAGTAGCCACATCTAATGATTTAGCTATGAGTATAGCCAATTGCCCATCTAAGACGGGGCGATAGGCTATTTACATCCGGTTAGGCAAGCACTCAAGTATTGCTGCACAAACTCTTGGGGTTCCCCTAGCGAGTAAAGGCAGCCTGCTTTATTCCTATGTTTCTAAAATTCCGGCCAACTATTCAAGGCCATAGCTATAACTTCTGGAGTTAAGATGTTATCTATTCAAGATATTAAAACTGTGCAATCAACCCTTCCTTTGATTGAACAAGCTGGCGCTGCGGTTACCGAGCACTTTTACACCCGAATGTTCACACACAATCCTGAACTGAAAGATATTTTCAATTTAAGCAACCAGCACTCCGGACGTCAGAAGTTGGCACTGTTTGAAGCCATTGTCGCCTACGCAAAAAACTTAGATAACCCTGCGGTACTCGCTCACGCCATTGAGCGCATCGCCAATAAGCATGTTAGTTTTGATATTAAAGCTGATGATTATGACATTGTTGGCCACCATCTGATTGAAACCATGCGCGAGTTGCTCAGCCACCACTTTACCCAAGCTGTCGAGCAGGCTTGGGGGAAGGCATACGGCATCTTGGCCAATATTTTTATCTCCAGAGAGGAGCAACTATATTCGCAAAGAGCTTCCGCCGTTGGCGGCTGGCGAGGCAAGCGAGCGTTTCAACTAGCTGAAAAAACAGAAGAGTCAGAGCTGGTAACCAGCTTTACTTTTCGACCTGTTGACTGCCAGCCGGTCATGGACTTCCAGCCTGGCCAGTACATTGCCATCGAATTGCAACCCGACACCTCAGAGCATATCGAAATCCGCCAATATTCTCTTTCGGCCAAAGCAAATGGTAAAGACTACCGCATCTCGGTGAAACGCGAAGGCGATACGCAACAGGGAATTGTTTCCAATTACCTGCATAACAGGCTTAACGTGGGCGATCTGGTTGATTTACATGCGCCAACGGGAGACTTCTTCTTTACCGACAAGCAACAGCCCGTTGTGCTTATTTCTGCAGGTGTGGGGATTACCCCTATGCAATCCATGTTGGAGACCTTGGCACATAGCCAATATGCGCACCAGGTAACCTTTATCCATGCCTGTGAAAACCAGGCTCAGCACTCGTTTGCAGCGCACACCGCTCACCTGTGTGAACAGCATAACTGGCGTCATTATACTTGGTACAACCAAGAACAAGGAAATGGCCAACATACCTTCGCGGGCCTTATCGACTTTTCTCAGATTGAACTGCCCATTGCCGATGGCGAATACTACCTCTGTGGTCCGATTGCCTTTATGCAGTTCGCCAAAGAAAAGCTGCTGCTACTGGGTATTGATGAAGCGCGTATTCACTACGAGGTGTTTGGCCCTCACGCCACACTTTAAATTTAGTGTGCATTGGTTTTGGCTGCTGGGAATCCCCCGGCAGCGTCTATATGAGCTGAGCAAATCGCCCCGCGAACGTGTATACTGCCCGCTTTGCTCGCCTAGGAAGTAGTTGTTATGGCATTAAAGGCCACCATAATTAAAGCGCGTCTCAATATCAGTGATATGAATCGCCACCACTATCAAGAATACCCTTTAACCGTCGCCCAGCATCCTTCGGAAACCGAGCAACGACTGATGATCCGCCTGCTGGCTTTTGCCTTACATGCCAATGATGAGCTGCAATTTACCAAAGGCCTGTGCGCCGAAGACGAGCCGGAATTATGGCAACGGGAAATGGATGACAGCATCAGCCTGTGGATAGATCTCGGTCTGCCTGATGAAAAGCGCCTCAAAAAAGCCTGCACTCGTGCCCAAGAAGTAGTGCTGTACGCCTATGGCGAAAAC
The DNA here is from genome assembly GCF_002964725.1 of Pseudoalteromonas sp. T1lg76. Classification (NCBI taxonomy): domain Bacteria; kingdom Pseudomonadati; phylum Pseudomonadota; class Gammaproteobacteria; order Alteromonadales; family Pseudoalteromonadaceae; genus Pseudoalteromonas; species Pseudoalteromonas sp. T1lg76. The sequence goes on along the minus strand of NZ_PQCE01000026.1, from coordinate 4,565 downwards.
AACCAGGAAATTTGGTGGCAAAAGAACCAGCAAAAGTTAAGCCAGTTTAAAAATCTTAGGGTGATCAGCTTGAACTATGAGCAGACTCAGCAACTGGCGGCCATGGCCTCGCGCAGCGTCGACCTCACCATTAGCATAGAAGATGCCGAAGTATGGGTGAGCAACCAGGAGCAAACGCTGCAAATTACCTTGACCTCTTGGCAGGGTCAGGGCTAAATAGCCAAAACTGGGACAAAGTGTTGGTGACGATTCGTCATGAATTATGTCGGACCTAGGTCAAGGTGTGGGTAAGGATAAGTATGATCACTAAGGTAGTAGTTTTACATGGCTTGTATATGTCGGGTTTTGTTATGCGCCCCCTGTGCGCACGGCTGCAAAAACACGGCTACGATATACTCAACCTGTCATATAACACCTTAGATCCCAATACCGATGAGATCTTCGCCCGCATCAATGCCTTTATCGGCGATCATGAATGCGCCTTTGTCTGCCATTCCTTGGGCGGCCTGATCGCACGACGCTATCTCAGCCAGGATTTCCCCCAAGCGGATCAGGTAAAAAAGGTTTTTACCCTGGGCACGCCCCACAAGGGTGCCAAGATAGTCCATCATATGCAGCAAAAAGGTATGCAGGCGCTGCTAAAAAACAGCCTGGAATATCTGGCCAGTGAAAATCAAGACTGGCCCTTTAACGCCAAGCTCTACAGCATTGCCGGTGACTTACCTCTGGGCCTGTTACCCCTGTTTGAACAGGGACACCCATGCGATGGTACGGTCAAGGTCGATGAAACCAAGCTCAACGGCATGGCGCAGCACAAGGTGTTTCACCTTAGCCACACCAGCCTGATCTACTCCCGCAAGGTCGTTGCTTATATTCTTGAGCAACTGCGCGAGGATTAATCCTCAGCAGCAGCGGCAATCTTATAAGCAACCATAGCGATAATAGCCAGCACTAGAGGGATAGGTGCTGCAATCATGCCGAAGGCATCGGAATTTGCGTAGCTGGCACCGGCAAGGTGACCCACTAGAGTAATTACAAAGGTGAGAACGGCAATAACACAAACGGTGATTTCAGCTTTTTTCGATTTATTCATAACCACATCTCCTATGTCGATGTTCAGATTATGCTCCCCCAGTGCATACAAATATTGCGCTAAATCAACTTTCAGTGCCGCTTTTTTGAGCTCACAATCCGCCTTTGCGATAGATCAATATTTCACCATGAGCACCTTGTTTTTGGCATAAATCATGCCCATGTCATTAGTTACAAGCGTATGCAAATCATTTTATTTGATGGCTTAAATCGATTTTATCCGCTTGTTATTAATGGGCTTTAAGCCATACTGAAGACAACTTCTAAACGCAAAGGAGACAGCTATGTCGCAAGTAAATGCTATTGGATTAGATACTCAAGAAACAGAAACTATCATCGATGAGCTCAACCGCTTATTGAGCTGCTATCAAATTCAATACATGAACGCTCGAGGCTTTCATTGGAATATAAAAGGCCGCGACTTTTTCGAACTGCACGTCAAATTTGAAGAAATCTACAACCTGTTACTGGAAAAGGTCGATGAAATCGCCGAACGCATTCTTACCCTGGGAGGGGAACCGCTGCATGCGTTTACAGATTATATCGAGCTGAGCCAGATCAACGAGGCTAAAAATATCAGCGATGGTGGTCAGGCGTTGCAAAACCTCCTTGAGGGCTATACCACCTTGATCAAGATGCAGCGCAACATTCTTGTCGATGCCAGTGATAATGAAGATGAAGGCACGGCGGCATTAATGAGCGACTACATCAAAGAACAGGAAAAGCTGGTGTGGATGCTTAAAGCCTATCTCGACTAAAAGTCCATCAAGCCAGGCGACAACTTAGCGCCTGGCTTTCTTAACTACCGCCTTTACTAGCCTTCAGGAGCAGAGCATGACCCCTAAATACCGCCGCGAACACGATAGCATGGGGGAGCTCAAGGTTCCCGCCAACGCCCTCTATCAAGCGCAAACACAGCGCGCCGTAAATAATTTTAAAATCAGTTCGCTAACCATGCCGAGCCGCTTTATTACCGCGCTCGCCCATATCAAACGCGCCGCGGCTAAGGTCAATACTGAGCTCGGCTATTTAGATGCCAAGACAGGTTCGGCTATCGCCAAAGCATGTAGCGAAATCATCGCTGGAGAGCACTTAGAACACTTCCCCGTTGATGTATTCCAGACCGGCTCAGGCACCAGCACCAATATGAATGCCAATGAAGTGATTGCCACCCGTGCCACTGATCTGCTCGGTGCCAAGGTGCACCCCAATGATCAGGTGAATATGGGGCAAAGCTCTAATGATGTAATCCCCACGGCCATCCATGTCAGTAGTGCCATTGCCATCGAGCAGGAACTGCTACCAGCCTTGGATCATCTTGCAGAGGTGATCGCGGCCAAGATTGAACAGGTTGGCGAGTTGGTCAAAACCGGACGCACCCATCTTATGGATGCCATGCCGGTTACCTTTGCGCAAAGCATGTCAGCCTGGCACACGCAAATCGTCGCCGCCAGAGTCCATATCAGCCACAGCGCAGCTGCCCTGTTACAGCTCGCTCAAGGGGGCACTGCGGTCGGCACAGGCATTAATGCCGATCCACATTTCGCTACACATTTTGCCAAAGAAATGACCAAACAAACTGGCGTGGATTTCAGTGCCGCAGATAATCTCTTCTTTCATATCTCCACCCAGGATACCGTGGTCGCCGTTTCCGGGCAGCTTAAAACCGCTGCGGTGGCACTAATGAAAATAGCCAATGACTTGCGCTGGATGAACTCGGGCCCGCTCGGTGGTTTGGCTGAAATAGAGCTGGAAGCACTGCAGCCTGGCTCATCGATTATGCCCGGCAAGGTCAACCCGGTGATCCCGGAAGCCACCACCATGGCCGCCGCTCAGGTGATAGGTAACGACACCACTATCACAATCGCCGGTCAGTCAGGTAATTTCGAACTCAATGTTATGTTGCCGGTGATCGCCTATAACGTACTGCAAAGCATAGAGTTACTTAGCAACAGCAGTAGAGCGCTGGCCGATAAAGCCATCGCCAGCTTTAAGGTAAGCGAAGAAAACCTCACCCGCTCCTTAGCTAAAAACCCTATTTTAGTCACCGCCCTAAACCCAATTATTGGTTATGAAAAAGCGGCGCAAATCGCTAAAAAAGCCTATGCGGAAAAGCGTGCCATACTCGATGTCGCCGCCGCTGAAACAGATATTCCCTATGAAGACTTATTGCAATTACTGGATCCCAAAAAGCTTACCCAAGGGGGCATTCAAAATTAGCGAAGGCATGGTTAAAGGATAAAAAGCAAGCATTTGCGCACGGCTAAAATGTCAGTATGATGGTGCTTAAGATCATCAACAAAAGAATAAACTTATTATGCGATTATCATTTATAGCCATCGCGGTGCTGGCGCTTAGCGCCTGTAATAACAGTAGCCAAGCGGAAACTCAGACCTTAGCTGCGGAAAAGCCAAACCAAGCACAACAACTAGACAACCAACTTAAGCCGGCACCTAAACAGCTGGTCACTACAAAAAACCCTATCAGAGTGGAAAATATGCAGATGACCGCCACGCCTGAGTCTATCGCTCAAGGTTATAAGCAAATCCATGAACTTACGGCGGATAAATCCTGCGATAGCACTGAGCAATGCCAGGTGGTTGCCGTTGGCAGCAGAGCCTGTGGTGGTGCCAATGAATACCTTGTATTTTCGACTAAGACAGCAGATGCCGCCCAGGTTAAAGCATTGGCAGAAGAAATCACTGTGCAAGAGCGTCAATTTAACCTGAAGACCGGGGCCGTGAGCATTTGCGAACACCTAATGCGTCCATCAACCCAGTGCCAACAGTCCCAGTGCGTTAAAATTCAGGGCTCCTCTTCTTCGGTTTACTAATCTCAGTAACCAAATAAGCTGAGCAGTAAAGACAGGACAATAATCGCCAAGAGACAAAGTAAGGCCCTGATAATATATCGGGGCCGCATTTCTTGGCGGCGCCATTGAAAATAAAGAAATTTAGCAAAATAAGTGGCAGCCACCCCAAATAGTGCAAACACCAATAAATATGCACCTAGTGCTATCACAACAACCTCGACACTATTCTCTAATCATCCCTAATAGCCTAACAAGTTCACTCCCTTAATACCAAGAAAAGCCAGCCTAATCCAAGCGTGTTTTTTATATCTTGATTTTGCAAGGCTAAAGCCGCGCCTACAGATAGCTGTGGGAGTTTTTTAAGTCGGAGTTCGCCGACAAAGCTTTTGTAGGTCGGGGTTTACCCCGACAAGGTGCAGGCCTATACCGTAATGTCGGCCTAAAAGGCCGACCTACAAACGCAAAAAACCCGCTGCATTGTTGCAACGGGTTTCTTTAAATAAGGCCCTGACGATGTTCTACTTTCACATGGCAAATGCCACACTATCATCGACGCTGTTTCGTTTCACTGCTGAGTTCGGCATGGGGTCAGGTGGTTCCAAAACGCTATGGTCGTCAGGAAAAAATTGTAAATTCGGAAAGCTTTATAAGTAATGTGTCT